>JBDTSN010000010.1:0-13990 GCA_039931145.1 Burkholderiales bacterium
GTGCATCGGCCTCGACGCCTTCCACGAGGTTCAGTGCAAAGTGCGCGCCCATGCCGGCGCGCATCACCTTCGGCGACCAGAGCGCGGCCGTGCCCTTGAGCGCAACGACCTGCGTGAAACCGAACGCTGCGGCA
Organism: Burkholderiales bacterium; assembly: GCA_039931145.1. Lineage (GTDB taxonomy): Bacteria > Pseudomonadota > Gammaproteobacteria > Burkholderiales > Burkholderiaceae_C > CAIKUF01. Next base: position 135 of record JBDTSN010000010.1, read on the forward strand.
CTTCGCAGGATGGAGCCGACGTTCCCAGCGTCCTGCAAGCGGTCGAGCACCACGCTCGCGCGTCCGGCGATGAGTTCGCCCGTGCCCGGCCAACGAATCGCAAAGCCGAGCGGCGGCGGCGATTCGAGCGTGCTCAGCGCAGCCATCATCGATGGTGCGACGACGAACACGTTTGCAGCCCGGCTTGCAAGCGCCCGAAGCGGCGGTCTCTCCCACACCGCTTGATCGATCACCGCCCACAGTGGCGTACCGCCGCGCTTGATGTAGGCGGCACACAAATGCTCGCCCTCGATCCACACCTCTCCCTGCTTGCGGTACGCCGCCGGATCGAGCGCGAGCTTACGCAAGCGCACCCACTGCGGGTTGGTGCGCGAAGTGATCGCCTTCACCGCGGCCATGCGTCAGGCCCGCGGCAGCGTGCGCACGGGCGCGAAGCTTTGCCGGTGCTCGACGCAGGCGCCATGTGCGCGCAGTGCGTCAAGATGTGCCGCGGTCGGGTAGCCCTTGTGCGAATCGAAACCATATTGCGGATACTGCTCGTGCATCCTTGCGCACAGCGCGTCGCGGTGCACTTTGGCAAGGATCGACGCCGCCGAGATCGCCGCGACGAGAGCATCACCCTTGACGATTGCCAAAGCCGGCATCGGTAGTGTCGGCAGCCGGTTGCCATCGACGAGCACCTTGTGTGGCCGCAACCTCAAGCCCTGCACCGCGCGCTGCATCGCGAGCAGCGTCGCACCGAGGATGTTCAGGGCGTCGATCTCCTGCGCGCTCGCCTGCGCAATGCTGCAGCACAACGCCTTGGCGCGGATCTCGTCGAACAGGCGTTCACGCCGGCGCGGTGAAAGTTGCTTGGAGTCCGCCAAACCCTTGATTGGATGCAGCTCGTCGAGGATGACGGCCGCTGCGACAACCGGCCCCGCAAGCGGCCCACGCCCGGCCTCGTCGACGCCGGCGACGAGGCCGGGCGCATCGAGGCTGAACGCGATCTGATCAGCTAGCCAGGACTTTCTCAATCGCATCGGTTGCCGCTTGCGCCGTGTTGCGGCGCAGCGTGAGGTGAAGTTGTGTGAACTCTTCGCGCAGCGCGGCGACACGCGGCGCATCGTCCAACCAGGCGAGCGCCTCGGTTGCGAGGCGCTCTGGCGTTGCGGCGCCTTGCAGCAATTCGGGCACGGCATGCTTTTCGAGCAGGATGTTGGGCAGGCCGATCCAGGGCTGCAGGTTGCGCGGCCGCATCATCAGCCAGGTGATCGGATTCATGGCGTACATGATGACCATCGGCGCCTTTAAAAGCGCCGCCTCGAGCGTCGCCGTGCCACTCGCGACGATTGCGACGTCGCACGCGCCGAGCGCCTCGTGCGAGCGTCCATCCAGAAGCTCGATCGGCACGCCGGTCGCCTCGCGCGCGCGAAGGGACTCGACCATCTCACGCAAACCGGGCGCCAGTGGCAGCACGAAGCGCAGCCCGGGTCGAGCGCGAAGCATGCGCGCTGCGGCGCCAAAGAGGCGCGGCGCGTTGTATTCGATCTCGGAGCGCCGGCTGCCCGGCAACAGCGCGACGACGATTGCATCCTCCGCCAGGCCGAGCGCGGTGCGGCTCTGTGTGCGTGGCACTTCGAGCGGTATTGCATCCGCCAGCGGATGCCCCACATAGCTCGCCGCGATGCCGTGTTTGGCATACAGCGCCGGTTCGAACGGGAACAGGCACAGCACCAGATCGGCGGCACGTCCGACCGTATGCACGCGACCCGCACGCCAGGCCCAGATCGACGGGCTGATGAAATGCACCGTGCGAATGCCCGCCTTGCGCAGCCGCTCCTCGAGGCCGAGGTTGAAGTCCGGCGCATCGACGCCGATGAACAGGTCGGGCCTCTCGCGCAGCAAGCGGTCGCCGAGCTGTCTGCGGATGGCCGCGATCCCTCGATAGTGGCGCAGTACTTCAGCATAGCCGCGCACCGCGAGCTTGTCGCTCGGCCACCAGGCGTCGAAACCTTGCGCCGCCATCTTCGGCCCGCCGATGCCCGCCGCCTGCAACGATGGCCAGCGCGACTTCAGCGCCGCGAGCAGCATGGCGGCGAGCAGGTCACCCGAGGCTTCGCCCGCGACCATCGCGATGCGAGGCGTTTCCATGGCCGCGGCCGAGCCGTTCAGCGCGCGATGCCGCGCTGTGCTTTGGCGAGGAAGGTGAGCATCGCTTCGACGTCCACGCCCGCGTCGGGCGATGCTTCGCCGAGCGCAGCAATGCTTGCACGCGCGTCGTCGAGCGTGAGGCCATCGCGGTAGAGCAGCCGGTGCATCTGCTTGACCGCCGCAATGCGTGCGGGCGTGAAGCCGCGCCGGCGCAGACCCTCGACGTTGAAGCCGCGCACCGCGAGCGGGTTGCCGTCGACCATCATGAAAGGCGGCACGTCTTGCGACACCGCGCTCGCGAAGCCGACCATCGCATGCGCGCCGATCTTGACGAATTGATGCACACCCGTCAGCCCGCCGATGATGACCCAGTCGCCAACATGCACGTGCCCGGCGAGCGTCGCGTTGTTCGCAAGCACGACCTGATTGCCGACTTGCGCATCGTGCGCGATGTGCACGTAAGCCATGATCCAGTTGTCGGAGCCGACGCGCGTCACCGCGCTGTCCTGCGCGGTGCCGAGGTTGAAGGTGCAGAACTCGCGGATCGTGTTGCGGTCGCCGATCTCGAGCGCGGTCGGCTCGCCACCGTACTTCTTGTCCTGCGGCACGGCGCCGATCGAGCAAAACTGGAACACGCGATTCTCGCGGCCGATGCGGGTGCGGCCCTCGATCACGCAGTGCGCGCCGATCGTCGTGCCTTCGCCGATCACGACATGCGGGCCGATGATCGAATAGGGCCCGACGGTGACCGTCGCCGCAAGCTCGGCGCGCGGGTCGACGATCGCGGTCGGGTGAATCGCCGTCATGCCGGGCGCAGGGGTCTTGATCGCGGGCCGACGAAACACATTGCCGCTTCAGTCCCGGTCGCGCACGGTGCACATCAGCTCGGCCGCGACGGCGAGCACGCCGTCCACAGTCGCTCGCGTCTTGTACTTGAAGATGCCCGACTTGGCGCGCAACAGCTCGGCCTCCATCACCAACTGGTCGCCGGGCTCGACCGGCCGCTTGAAGCGCGCGCCGTCGATACCGACGAAATAGTAGAGCCGGCCGTCGCTCGCATCTTCGCCCTGCGAAGAGAAGGTCAGCAGCGCCGCCGTCTGCGCCATCGCTTCGAGCATCAGCACGCCGGGCATCACGGGCCGGCCCGGGAAGTGGCCGGCGAAGAAGGGTTCGTTGATCGTCACGTTCTTCAACGCGCGGATGCGCACGTTGGGCTCGATCTCGAGCACCCGGTCGACGAGCAGGAAAGGATAGCGGTGCGGTAGTTTCTTGAGAATCTGGTGGATGTCCATGGCACTCAGCTCGACTTCTTCTCTAGGGCGCGCAGGCGGTTGCGCAGGCTGTAAAGGTGCCGAAGCGTCGCGGCGTTCTTTTCCCAATTCGCATTCTCATCGATCGGAAAGGCGCCGGTGTAGAGGCCTGGACGCGTGAGCGACTGCATGACGCCGGTGAATGCGCTGATGTGGACATGGTCGGCAAGCGACAAGTGGCCGCCGATCCCCGCCCCGCCGGCGATCGTGCAATGCGCGCCGATCGTTGTGCTGCCAGCGATGCCGGCGCAGCCGGCGATCGCAGTGTGAGCGCCGATACGCGTGTTGTGGCCAATCTGCACCTGGTTGTCGATCTTGACGCCGTCCGCAATCACGGTGTCGTCGAGCGCACCGCGGTCGATGCAGGTGTTGGCGCCAATTTCCACGTCGTCGCCGATGCGCACGCCGCCGAACTGCTCGACCTTGATCCACGCGCCTTCGTGCGGCGCGAAGCCGAACCCGTCAGCACCGATCACCGCGCCGCTGTGGACGATGCCGCGCGCGCCGATGTGGCAGCCCGCGCCGAAGCTCACGTGCGCGGCGAATGTCGTGTCTTCACCGATCGTCGCCCCGACGCCAATGACGCAATGCGCGCCGACCACGGCACGTGCGCCGATCCGAGCGCTTTCCTCGATCACGCAAAGCGGCCCGATCGATGCGCTCGTGTCGATTTGCGCTCGCGGATTCACCTGCGCCGAGGCATGGACGCCGGGCTCAGGGCGAGTGCGCGTGCGCGCGGCCCACCATTGGCTCAGCTGAGCGAAGTAGAGATGCGGATCGGGCGTCACGATCGCCGCGCCACGCGCCGCAGCAGCTTCGCGCAGGATCGGCGCGACGATGATGCAGCCCGCTTGCGTGGTCTCGAGCTGCGTGCGGAAGCGATCACCGGCGATGAAGCAAAGCGTCGAAGGCGTTGCACTCTCGAGCGAACCGAGGCGCTCGACGCGCAGCGTGGCATCGCCTAAGAGTTCGCCGCCGAGATGCGAGGCAATCTCGCCAAGCGCGAACCCATTCACATTCGGCGGCGCGTTACTTGCCGGCGTTGAGCGCCTTGATCACCTTGTCGGTGATGTCGATGCGCGCGCTGACGAAGGTGGCGTCCTGGATGATCAGGTCGTACTTCTCGGCGTCGAAGATCTGCTTGATCGCCAGGTTGGCGCGCTGGATGACGGCGCCGAGTTCTTCGTTCTTGCGCTGAGTCAGGTCTTCCTGGAACTCGCGGCGCCGACGCTGAAACTCGCGGTCCTGCTCGACGAGGTCGCGCTGACGACGGCTGCGTTCAGCCTCTGCGAGCGTTGGTGCATCTTTCTCGAGCTTGTCGGACGTCGCCTTCAAGCGCGCAGCCGTTTCGGAGAGATCTTTTTCGCGCTTCGAGAATTCGGCTTCGAGTTTGGCCTGTGCCGCTTTGGCGGGCGTCGAGTCGCGCAACACGCGTTCGCCGCTGACGTAGCCGATGCGCAGTTCTTGGGCCTGCCCCAGCGCGCAGGCGGCCGTCAAGGCGGCTGCAGCGGCGAATTTGACGACGAGGCTTTTCATTAGAACGCGGTCCCGATCTGGAATTGGAGATGCTGGATTCTATCGCCTGGCTGCTGCTTGATCGGCACGCCATAGCTCAGTTTGAGCGGCCCCAACGGCGAGAGCCAGCTCACGCCGAGGCCGGCCGACGCACGCAGGCTATTGAACGTCACTGGTTGATTCGAGCCCCAGACGTTGCCGACGTCGAGATAGCCGAAGATGCGGAAGGTCCGGTCGTTGCCCGCGCCTGGCACCGGCACATAAAGTTCGTTGTTGAGATTGAAGCGGCGCGTGCCACCGATGAAGGCGCCGGTCACGTCGATCGGGCCCAGCGAGCCCTGCTCAAAGCCGCGCACCGAACCGAGGCCGCCGCCATAGAAGTTCTTGAACACCGGGTACTCCTGACCGTTCAGGCCGGTGCCGTAACCGAACTCGGTGTTGAACGCGTAGGTGAACTGGCGTCCGATTGGAAAGTAGTGCTGGTACTGCAGGTTCAGCCGCAGGTAGTGCAAGTCGCCGGCGACCGACCACTCGCCGGTGACTCGCTTCAAGCTTCCGGCGTTCGGCGTCACTGCGCTGTCGCGCTCGTCGCGCGACCAGCCAAGGGTAAGCGGGACCGAAATGCTGTCCCGTCCGAAGTCCTCGATGTAGATCTGGTAGTTCAGAGGCATGCCCACGAGGGTGCCATTGATCTGCGTCTGCTCGTAGCCGACGCCGTAGTAGACGGTGTCGAAGTCGCTGTAGGGCACGCCGAAACGCACCGAGGTGCCCGCGGTCACGACCTGGTAGTACTCGCCCTGACTGTTGATCGGCGTCGTCGTTCGGTAGTACAGATCGAAGGCACGCGAGATACCGTCGAGCGTGAAGTAGGGGTCGACCGTGCTCAATACGACCACGCGGTTGTAGTCCGTCGTGTTGAGCTCGAGGCCGAGATAGTTGCCCGAGCCGAGCACGTTGTCCTGCTTGATCGCTGCGTTGAATGCGACCTTGCTCGCCGACGAATAGCCGAGGCCGACCGAGATGTTGCCGGTGGGCTTCTCCTTCACCGTGATCGTCACGTCGACCTGGTCAGGCGCGCCGGGCACCTCGTTGGTCTCGACATTGACTTCGGAGAAGTAGCCCATGCGGTCGACCCGGTCGCGAGACAGCTTGATGCGGCGCGCGTCATACCACGCGGCCTCGAACTGGCGGAATTCGCGCCGTATGACTTCATCGCGTGTGCGGTCGTTGCCGGCGACGATGATGCGGCGCACGTAGACGCGCCGCTGCGGCTCGGCATGCAGCACGATCGCAACCTGGGCGCGGGCGCGGTCCACCTCGGGGCGCGCTTCGACGCGTGCGAAAGCGTAGCCGAAACTACCGAACAGATCGGTGAAATTTCGGGTCGTCGCGGCGACCGCCTCGGCGCGGAACAGTTCGCCCGGTCGGATTTGGATCACGGACTTGAACTCGTCCTCGCGGCCGAGAAAGTCGCCCTCGAGCGTGATCGCCGTCACCGTATAGGGCTGCCCTTCACGAACGTTGACGGTGATCGTGATGTCCTGCTTGTCGGGCGAAATCGTGACCTGCGTCGATTCGATTGCGAACTCAAGGTAGCCGCGGTTCAGGTAGTAGGCCTTGAGCGTCTCGAGATCGGCGTTCAGCTTGACGCGCGAATAGCGGTCGTTCTTGGTGTACCAGGTCAGCCAGCCGCCGGTCGTCAGATCGAAGAGGCCTCGCAGTGTGCTCTCCGAGAAGGCCTTGTTGCCGACGATGCGGATCTCGCTGATGTGCGCGACCTCACCCTCGGTCACGGTGAAGGTGACGTTGACGCGGTTGCGCTCGATCGGCGTGACGGTCGTCACGACCTCGGCGCCGTACAGGCTGCGCGTCAGGTACTGGCTCTTGAGCTCCTGCTCGGCGCGGTCGGCGAGCGCCTTGTCGAACGGCAGGCCTTCGCCGATGCCGACTTCGCGCAAGGACTTGAGCAGCACGTCCTTGTCGAACTCCTTCAGACCGACGAAGTTGACGTTCGCGATGATCGCCCGCTCATCGACGATGACGACGACGACCGTGCCTTCGATCTCGATGCGCACGTCCTTGTACAGGCCGGTCGCGAACAGTGCGCGCAGCGCGGCAGCGCCCTTCTCGTCGTTATAGGTGTCGCCGACACGAAACGGCAGGGCAGCGAATACAGTGCCGGCGTCCGAGCGTTGCAGCCCTTCGACACGGATGTCGCCGATGGCGAAAGGCTCGACCGCCCATGCGCTGCCCACGTGCAACAGGCCGGCAAGCAATAGTAAAACCAGGCGGAGCCAGAGGGCTCCGAAGCGAACATGGGAGTAGCGCATGCGGGGGAGCGTCAATGCAGGCCCAGCAGGCGGGCCACGTCGTTGTAAAGCGCGAGCGACATCATCAGCAAAAGTACAGCCACCCCGCCGCGCTGAAGCCGCTCAAGCCAGGCGACGGATACGGGCCGCCCGGTTATTGCTTCGAAAAGATAATACATCAGGTGCCCGCCATCGAGCATCGGCAACGGCAGCAGATTGAGCACCCCGAGGCTGACGCTGACGAGGGCCAGGAAGCCGAGGTAGTAGGCCAGGCCGAGTTGCACCGACTGGCCCGCGTAGTCGGCGATCGTCAACGGCCCGCTCAGGTTCTTCAGCGACGCCTCACCAATCAGCATGCGGCCGATCATGCGCAGCGTCAGCGCCGACATCTCCCAGGTGCGTGTCACGCCCTCGGTCAGGCCGTCGATGAGCCCGTAACGCACGTTCACCATCTCGGGTGCGCCGCCGATGTAGGCCTCGATGCGCCCGATGCGGCTCCCGCCGTCTTCGACCACTGCGGGTTGAACATCGAGGTCGAGGCGTTGCGCGCCGCGCTCGACGCGCCAATCCATCACCGCGGCCCGGCCGCCGACCGCATTGGCGCGGATCATCGCGCGCAGCTTCGCACCGTCGGACACAGAGACGCCATCGACGCTGAGCACCAGATCGCCCTCGCGCAGCCCGGCACGCGCCGCCGCACCACCGGGGTTGACCTGCCCCATCAGCGGCGGATTGAACGGGCCTGAAATGCCGATGCGCTGCATCAGCTGGGCGTCGATCTCGCCGACGTCGGCACGGTCGAGATGGAGGACAACATCGCGCAGCCCGTGGCCTTCGGCGTCGGTCACGCGCAGGTGCAGCGGCTCGCGATGCAGCGCCGCCTGCGTGATTGCCCAGCGCAGATCCGTCATCGAGCGCACGTCGTCCCACGACTCGCCGTCTGCCGACTGCTGCTGGACCCAGTCTCCGGCACGCAGCCCGGCATGCTCGGCGATGCTTTCACTGACCGGCGAGCCGATCACCGCCTTCACCTCATCGACGCCGATCCAGTTCACGGCCGCGTACAGCAGCACTGCGAGCAGCAGGTTGGCAAGCGGCCCGGCGGAGACGATTGCGGTGCGCCGCGCGAGCGATTGTCGGTTGAACGCGCGATGCAGGTCTTCCGGTGCCACCGGCCCCTCGCGTTCGTCGAGCATGCGCACATAGCCGCCGAGCGGCAGCGCGGAGACAACGACCTCGGTGCTGTCCGGCGTGCGCTGGCGGCGCCAGACGACGCGCCCGAAGCCGACCGAAAAGCGCAGCACCTTCACGCCGCAGGCGACCGCGACGCGATAGTGGCCGTACTCGTGGACGACGATCAGCACCGCAATCGTGACGAGGAAGGCGAGCGCGGCCAAGATCATGCGGCCATTCCCGCGGCATGGCGCGACGCTTCACCCCGCGCGCGCGCATCGAGCGCGAGCAGCGCTTCAATCGAAGCGGCGCTGTCAGCCTCCGGCGTCACGGCCGCCACGGTGTGCAGATTGACAGCATGGATTTGGTCGAAACGGATCGCACGGGCAAGAAAAGCCTCGACCGCGACCTCGTTCGCTGCATTCAGCACGGCCGTGCTGCCGGCAGGTGCGCGCAGGCTATCCCACGCAAGCTGCAGCCCGGGAAACCTCGCAAGGTCGATCGCCTCGAAGCTCAGAGCGGACATCGCATCGACATCGAGCCGAGCCGCGCCGGATTCGACACGCTCCGGGTAGCAAAGCCCGACGGCAATCGGCACCCGCATGTCAGGCGTGCCGAGTTGCGCAAGCACCGAGTTGTCGCGACAGACGACCATCGAATGAACAATGCTTTGAGGATGGATCACGACGCGAATCTGCTCGGGCGTCAAGTCGAAAAGCCAATGCGCCTCGATCACTTCGAGCGCCTTGTTCATCATCGTCGCCGAGTCGACCGAGATCTTGCGCCCCATCACCCAGTTCGGATGCGCACAGGCCTCGTCGGGGGTCACGTTGCGCAGGCTCGCGAGTTCACGCCTGAGAAACGGCCCGCCCGACGCCGTGAGCACGATGTGGTCGATGCGCTCGTGCCAGCAGCTGCGATCTTCCGGCAGACACTGGAAGATCGCCGAATGCTCGCTGTCGATAGGCAGCAGCTGCGCGCCGCCTTCGCGCACCGCCTGCATGAAAAGCGCGCCGCCGACGACGAGCGCTTCCTTGTTGGCGAGCAGCAGCCGCTTGCCGGCACGAGCCGCCGCGAGACACGGTCCCAGCCCCGCGGCGCCGACGATCGCTGCCATCACGCTGTCGACATCCGGGTGCGCGGCGACCTCGGCAAGGGCGTGCACGCCGCTCAACACCTCGGTGCGCACGCCGTCCGCGCGCAGCGCGTCGCGCAGCGGGCGCGCGCGCGCCTCGTCGGGCAGCACGGCAAACCGCGGCCGCCAATGCCGGCACTGCGCTTGCAACTCGTCCTGACGACTGTTCGCGCTGAGCGCGAACACCTCGAAACGATCACGGTGGCGCGCCAGCACGTCGAGCGTGCTGACGCCGACTGACCCGGTCGAGCCGAGGATGCAGATGCGCTGGATCATCGCCTTTTCATGGCCTCGTGATCACGCGACCAGCGCCAGGTGACGCAAGGCGAGCGCGATCGGCACGACCGGCAGCAGCGCATCGATGCGATCGAGCACGCCGCCATGGCCGGGCAGCAGACGGCTGCTGTCCTTCGCGCCGGCGCTGCGCTTGACGAGCGATTCGATCAGATCGCCAACGACGCTCATCGCCGAGAGAAAGACCAGCGCCACGACAGCGCCGACAACACCCAGGTGGCCAAAGAGCAGCGCATAGAGACTCGCCGAATCGACCGCGAGCCGCTTGTCGATCAAAACCGTCCAGACGACTGCGAGCAACAGCACGCCCGCCATGCCGCTCCACACCCCTTCCCAACTCTTGCCCGGGCTGATCGCGAGCGCGAGCTTGCGGCGCCCGAAGCGTCGGCCGCCGAAGTAGGCCGCAATGTCGGCCATCCACACCAGGCAGAGCACCGACAACAGAAAGTTGATGCCGATCGCGCGCGCGTCGGCAAAGGCGAGCCACGCGAGGACGAGCCCGAGCACACCAATGCTCTGTCGCGCCAGCGGCGCGTGCCGCGACCAACCTGCAACGCCGTGGCGAATCGCCCAGGCGCCGCCCAGCACCCACAGCAGCGTCGCGGCCCACCAGAGGACCGCGGGCGGGGCAATGAACAGGCCGAACTCGACAGCGCCAATGCACAGCGCCAGCACGATCGCCGCGAGGATCAAAGCGCCCATATCGCGCAGGCCATTCAAGCGTCCCCACTCCCAGCCCGCCGCAGCGACCATCGCAAGCGTGAACAACGCGAACGGCCAGACCGCATCCGCAAACAGCGCCGGCAGCAAGACGGCGAGCAGGACGACGGCGGTGATGACGCGTTGCTTGAGCATGTCAGTGGCGCCCGGCCGCCCGAAGGTGCTGACGCTCCCAAGGGCCACGCAGTGGCCCCTGCGGGTCCATGGGGGCGCGAACGTAGTGAGCTTGGGGTCGTTTCATGTCAGCCCGATCGGGAACGGCCAAGAGACGGCAGGCGATGATGGCCCGCACGCTAGTCACCCATCTCCACGCCAGCGGCAGGAATCGGTGCGCTGTCCCGCACTTCGCCGAAACGGCGATCACGCCGCGCATAGGCAGCGAGCGCGGCGTCGAGTTCGGTGTCGCCGAAATCGGGCCACAGGCAGTGCGTGAAATAGAGTTCCGAGTAAGCCGTCTGCCACAGCATGAAGTTGCTGATGCGCACCTCGCCGCCGGTGCGGATGAAAAGATCCGGGTCTGGCGCGTAGCTCATCGCCATGTGGCTCGCAAGCAGCGCTTCGTCGATTTGATCCGCGGGCGTGCCAGCCTCGACGATGTGGCGGCAAGCCTGCACCACATCCCAGCGGCCGCCGTAATTGAAGGCGACCGACAGCGTGATGCGCGTGTTGTGCGCGGTCGCCTCCTCGGCGTCCTGCCAAGCTGCGCGCAACTTGTCGGAGACGATGCTGCGATCGCCGACGATGCGGATGCGAACGCCGACGCCTGCGAGCTTGGCGAGGTACTTGGAGACGGCGACGAGCACCAGCCCCATCAGCCCCGAGACCTCGTCACTCGGGCGCTTCCAGTTCTCGGACGAGAACGCGAACACGCTCAGGTGTTCGATGCCGCGATCGGCGCACGACTGCACGATGCGCACCAGCGCATCGACACCCACCTTGTGGCCATAAACGCGCGGCATGAAGCGTTTGCGCGCCCAGCGGCCGTTGCCATCCATCACGATCGCCACATGGCGCGGCACGCTGCCGGGCTCGCTCACTCGTGCCGCACGTGATTCGGGCTGTGATTGTGATTCGGGCTGCGGTTCATGCATGTCGAGGATGACAAGGGGGGTCGGGCCAGTGCGCACGGGCGTCAAACCGCCATGATCTCTGCTTCCTTGGCGGCGACGATGCGATCGATCTCCCCAATCATGCGGTCGGTGAGCTTTTGCACTTCATCGAGCGAACGGCGCTCCTCGTCCTCGCCGATCGTCTTGTCCTTGAGCAGGCGCTTGGCGTGCTCGTTGGCGTCGCGGCGCAGGTTGCGCACCGCGATGCGCGCCTCCTCGCCCGCGTGGCGCACGACCTTCGTCAGTTCGCGCCGGCGCTCTTCGGTCAATGCCGGCATCGGTACGCGCAGCAGGTCGCCTTGCGCGGCCGGATTGAGGCCGAGGTCGGACTCGCGGATCGCCTTTTCGATCTTCGCGCCCATGCCTTTTTCCCACGGCTGAACGCTGATCGTGCGTGCATCGAGCAGCGTGACGTTCGCGACCTGGCTGATCGGCAGCATCGAGCCGTAGTAGTCCACATGCACCTGGTCGAGGATGCCGGGATGCGCACGCCCGGTACGGATCTTCGTCAGCTCGGTCTTGTAGGCCTCGATCGAGCGCTGCATCTTCTGCTCGGCCGTATTCTGTATGTCCTCGGTCGTCATTCGAATTACTCCTCAAACGTGGACGAGTGTGCCCTCGTCCTCACCCATCACGACGCGCTTGAGCGCGCCAGGCTTGAAGATGGAAAACACCTTGATCGGCAGCTTCTGGTCGCGACACAGCGCGAACGCGGTCGCGTCAAGCACCTTCAGGTTGCGCACGATCGCCTCGTCGAAGCTGATCTGAGCGTAGCGCGTCGCGCTCGCGTCGGTCTTCGGGTCGGCACTGTAGACGCCATCGACCTTGGTCGCCTTCAGCACGATTTCGGCGCCAATCTCGGCGCCGCGCAGCGCAGCCGCAGTATCGGTCGTGAAGAACGGGTTGCCGGTGCCGGCAGCAAAGATCACGACCTTGCCTTCTTCGAGGTACTGCAGCGCCTTCGGCCGCACGTAGGGCTCGACGACCTGCTCGATCGAGATAGCAGACATTACGCGCGCCGTGATGCCCTCCTGGCGCATCGTGTCGGCGAGCGCGAGCGAATTCATCACCGTCGCCAGCATGCCCATGTAGTCGGCCGTCGCGCGATCCATGCCGACCGAGCCACCGGCCACGCCGCGGAAGATGTTGCCGCCGCCGATCACGACCGCGACCTCGCAGCCGAGCTGCGTCACCTCCTGAATTTCGCGCACCATGCGAACGATCGTCGCCCGGTTGATGCCGTAGGCGTCGTCGCCCATCAGAGCCTCGCCCGAGAGCTTGAGCAGGATGCGTTTGTACATCGGCATGCAGTGGGCTCCTGGGTGGCCGTGTGGATCAGTCGGGAAGTCTAGCTCGGCGCAGTTCAGGCACCCTTCGCCGCGGCCACCTGCGCCGCGACCTCGGCCGCGAAGTCATCGACCTTCTTGGCGATGCCTTCGCCAACGACGTACATGGTGAAGCCCTTCAGCGTCGTGCCCTTTTCCTTGAGCATTTGCTCGACGGTCTGCTTGTCGTTCTTGACGAAGGCCTGCGCGTGGAGACTCACCTCCTTCAGATACTTCTGTACCGAACCTTCGACGCGCCTGGCGACGATCTCGGCCGACTGCACCGGCTTGCCTTCGGCCTTGGCCTTCTCAGCGTCTTCAGCAGCTTTCAGCGCGGCAACGTTGCGTTCCTTCTCGATCAGATCGGCTGGCACGTCGGCAGACGACAGCGCAACCGGCTTCATTGCCGCGACGTGCATTGCAACGTCCTTGGCCGCCACGTCGTCACCGCTGTACTCGACGACAACGCCGATGCGCGTGCCATGCAGATACGAGATCAGCTTGGCGTCGCCCGCAAAGCGCTTGAAGCGGCGGATCGACATGTTCTCGCCGATCTTGCCGATCAGCACCGCGCGGCGCGCCTCGACCGTCGTGCCGTCGATTTCGAGCGCTGACAGCGCCGCGACATCGGCCGGGTTCTTCTGCGCGATCAGCTGCGCGAGTGCCTTGCCGAAGGCGAGGAAATCGTCGTTCTTGGCAACAAAGTCGGTCTCGCAGTTGAGCTCGACCATCGCGCCGGTCGTTCCGTCAATGTGCACCGCGACGATGCCCTCGGCGGTGATGCGCGACGACGCCTTGCTCGCCTTGCTGCCGAGCTTGACGCGCAGCAACTC
>JBDTSN010000011.1:0-13869 GCA_039931145.1 Burkholderiales bacterium
GAACCCAATGATGCACTGGAACGGTGCATCGGGGGTCTCAGTCGGTTCCTGCGTCCCGGGCTGTCGTAGCGCCGGGGCCGGGCATAGATTCTGCTAAATTGGTTTGTTTTCTTGCCGCGCGCCGAGGCCTTGCCGAAGCGCTGACGACAAGACTGCACCACCTCCCCAAACTACAACGCCTGCCTGGAGCAAATTGATGGCCAAGACCGTCGCCGACGTGATGAAGATGGTGAAGGACAACGAGATCAAGTTCGTTGATTTCCGTTTCACCGATACCCGCGGCAAGGAGCACCATACGACTGTGCCCGTGTCGCACTTCGACGAAGACAAGTTCACTCACGGCCACGCCTTCGACGGTTCGTCGATTGCCGGCTGGAAGGGCATCGAAGCGTCGGATATGCAGATGATGCCGGATCCGAACACGGCCAACATCGACCCGTTCTTCGAAGAGCCGACGCTGATCATGACCTGCGACGTCGTCGAGCCGGCCGACGGCAAGCCCTACGAGCGCGACCCACGCTCGCTTGCCAAGCGCGCCGAGGCCTACATGAAGTCCTCCGGTCTCGGCGACGCCGCCTATTTCGGCCCCGAGCCCGAATTCTTCATCTTCGACAGCGTGCGCTGGGGCAACGACATGTCGGGCTGCTTCTTCAAGATCGAGGCCGAGGAGGGTGCCTGGAACTCGGGCAAGGAGTACGAGCACGGCAACTCCGGCTACCGCCCCGGCGTGAAGGGCGGCTACTTCCCGGTGCCGCCGGTCGACAGCGCGCAGGACCTGCGCTCCGAGATGTGCCTGATCCTCGAGTCGCTCGGCATTCCGGTCGAGGTCCACCACCACGAGGTCGCGACCGCCGGCCAGATGGAGATCGGCACCCGCTTCTCGACCCTCGTGCAGCGCGCCGACTGGCTGCAACTGCAGAAATACGTCATCACCAATGTCGCTCACGCCTACGGCAAGACGGCGACCTTCATGCCCAAGCCGATCGTCGGCGACAACGGCTCGGGCATGCACGTGCACCAGTCGATCTTCAAGGACGGCAAGAACCTGTTCGCGGGTGACGGCTACGCCGGCCTGTCGGAGTTTGCGCTCTTCTACATCGGCGGCATCATCAAGCACGCGCGCGCGCTGAACGCGATTACGAACCCGGGAACGAACAGCTACAAGCGGCTCGTGCCGCACTTCGAAGCGCCCGTCAAGCTCGCCTACAGCTCGCGCAACCGCTCGGCGGCGATCCGCATTCCGTACGTCGCGAATCCGAAGGGCCGGCGCGTCGAGGCGCGTTTCCCGGATCCGCTGTGCAATCCTTACCTCGGCTTCGCCGCGCTGCTGATGGCCGGACTCGACGGTGTCGAGAACAAGATCCATCCGGGCGAGGCGGCGACCAAGGACCTCTACCATCTGCCTCCAGAGGAAGACGCGAAGATTCCGACCGTCTGCACGAGCCTGGATCAGGCACTCGACTACCTCGATCGCGATCGCGCGTTCCTGACCAAGGGCGGCGTCTTCACCGACACCTACCTCGACGCCTACATCGAGCTCAAGATGCAGGATGTCACGCGCTATCGGATGGCGACCCATCCGCTCGAATTCGATATGTACTTCGCCGCCTGAACGCGGGGTAAGGCAAGGGGTGGCGCAAACCGCCCCGTTCGTCTTCCGCATCAAAGGCACTGGCTCCGATTCCGGCGCGCGATCGTGGCGTGACGGGCGCCGATGCGCTATCGGTCCGGCGCGCAAAGGGCCACGAACTGCGCTGTCAAGGCCGTGCACTTCCGGTCGATCGCGTTGCCGCCATAAGCCACAATGCGGCCATGAAGCCGTCCGCCGCTCACCTGCTGGCTCTGTCGATCCTCGCCGTGCCGGCACTCGCATCCGCGCAGGAGGGTGGCCGCCCGGTCTATCGTTGCCCGGGAACGCCCGTGCTCTACACCGACACTCTGACCCCGCAAGAGGCCAAGGCCAAGGGCTGCAGCGTGCTCGAAGGCGCGCCGATTTCGGTGATCGCAGCGCCGCGGCCGCGCGCCGCGGCGCCGGCTTCCGCCGCGCGCCCTGCCGATGCCAAGATCGATCCGGCGGAGCAGCGCGCGCGTGACAGTGACGCGCGGCGCATCCTCGAGGGTGAACTGCGGCGCGCTGAAACCGATCTGGCGACGATGCAGAAGGAATACAACAACGGCGAACCCGAGCGCATGGGCAACGAGCGCAACTTCCAAAAGTACCTCGATCGCGTCGCCGACATGAAGGCCGCAATCGCGCGCAAGGAAAGCGACATTACCGCGATCAAGCGCGAGATCGCCAAGCTGCCGCAGTGAGCGCCGCCGGGCCGCTCCCAAGGCGCTCGCTCCCCCGCGGGGGGACCGGCGCGCAGCGCCGTAGGGGGCTCAAGTGAGCGCCGCCGGGCCGCTCCCAAGGCGCTCGCTCCCCCGGGGGACCGGCGCGCAGCGCCGTAGGGGGCACTCGTGAACGCAGGTGCTGACGACGCGGCGGGCGGGGTCGCCGCGTCCGCCGCCATGCAGACCTTGGCCGCACTGGATCATCTGGCGACGATGGTTGCCGTCGTCCAAGCCGACGGCCGCTGCGTGTTCGCCAACGCGGCCTTCGAGAGCGTGCTCGGCCTGTCGCGCCGCAGCGTGCTGCACTCCAGCCTCTTCGCCTGGTTCGTTGACGCGCACGCCATCAGCGACACCGTGGCCGCCGTCGCACGCAACGATTACTCGACCAGCCGCTTCGACGGTCTGCTGCGCCGCCCTGGGCATGCCGAGCCACTGCCGGTCTACGTGATCGTGAGCCAGACCGACCCGGGCGCGGCGGTCATCGTCGAACTCATCGAGATCGAACAGCAGACGCGGCAGGATCGCGAAGAGCGAGCGCACGGTCTTGCGCAGGCGAGTGGAGAGTTGATCCGCAACCTCGCGCATGAGATCAAAAATCCGCTCGGCGGCATCCGCGGGGCGGCACAACTGCTCGGCATGGAGCTCGAGGACCCCGCGCTCACCGAGTACACGCAAGTCATCATCCAGGAGGCCGATCGGCTGCAATTGCTCGTCGATCGGCTGCTCGCGCCGCACCGGCTGCCGCACGTCGTGAGCGACGTGAACATTCACGAGGTCTGCGAGCGGGTGTGCGCGCTCGTCGTCGCCGAGCATCCGCGCGGCCTGCGTGTCGTGCGCGACTACGACACCTCGATCCCCGAGTTTCGCGGCGATCGCGAGCAACTCATCCAGGCCGTGCTCAACGTCACGCGCAATGCGGCGCAGGCGCTCGATGCGCGCATCGCCGTCGGTGACGCGACCCTCGTGCTGCGCACCCGTATCGCGCGCCAGGTGACGATCGACAAGCAACGCTGGCGCCTGGCACTGGAATTGCATATCGAGGACAACGGGCCGGGTGTGCAGCCCGATCTGCGCGAGCGCATTTTCTATCCGCTCGTCTCGGGGCGCGAGGGCGGGTCGGGCCTGGGGTTGTCGCTGGCGCAGACATTCGTGCAACAGCACCACGGCACGGTGGAGTTCGAGAGCGAGCCGGGCAGGACGATTTTCAAGATACTCATCCCGCTGCCTTAGGGGCGATCGTGCTAGCGTGCGATCGCTCCCGCAGTGGCAGGCGGACCGCGACGACACGAGGCACAGGCAGCACATGAAACCCATCTGGATCGTCGACGACGACCACGCCATCCGCTTCGTGCTCGAGAAGGCGCTCGCGCGCGAGGACCTCGCCGTACGCAGCTTCACGAATGCGCGCGACGTGCTCTCGGCGCTCGACGATTCCGCGCCGCAGGTACTTGTCTCCGACATCCGCATGCCTGGCGGCTCCGGCCTCGATCTGCTCGCCAAGGTGAAGGCGAAACTGCCCGGGCTGCCGGTGATCGTGATGACGGCTTACTCTGACCTCGACAGCGCCGTCTCATCGTTCCAGGGTGGCGCGTTCGAATACCTGCCCAAGCCGTTCGACGTCACGAAAGCGGTCGAGCTGATTCGCCGCGCGCTGGATGAGAGCCTGCGCGAGGAGGTGGCCGACGTCTCGCACGCACAGATGCCCGAGATGCTCGGCCAGGCGCCCGCCATGCAGGAGGTGTTTCGCGCCATCGGGCGCTTGAGCCAGAGCGTCGTCACCGTCCTCATCACCGGCGAAAGCGGTTCGGGCAAGGAGCTCGTCGCCCACGCGCTGCACAAGCACAGCGCGCGCGTCGGAGGCCCGTTCGTTGCGATCAACACCGCAGCGATTCCGAAGGATCTGTTGGAGAGCGAGCTCTTCGGCCACGAGCGCGGCGCCTTCACCGGCGCGCAGACGATGCGCCGCGGCCGTTTCGAACAGGCCGACGGCGGCACGCTATTTCTCGACGAAATCGGCGACATGCCTTTCGAGCTGCAAACGCGCTTGCTGCGCGTGCTGTCGGACGGCCAGTTCTACCGCGTCGGCGGGCACAACCCGCAAAAGAGCAACGTACGCGTAATCGCGGCGACCCACCAGAACCTGGAAGAACGCGTGCGCCAGGGCAGCTTTCGCGAAGACCTCTTTCATCGACTCAACGTGATTCGCCTGCGCCTGCCGGCGCTGCGCGAGCGGATCGAGGATGTACCGGCGCTGACGCGATTCTTCCTCCAGAAAAGCGGGCGCGAATTGAGCGTTGACGCCAAGCGCATTTCGGACCCGGCGTTGCAGCGTCTGATGCAGTTTGGCTTTCCCGGCAACGTGCGCCAGCTCGAGAACATCTGCCACTGGCTGACGGTGATGGCGCCAGCACAAACGATCGAAGTCAAGGATCTGCCGCCCGACATTTTGTCCGCGGCGCTTTCCGAGGGCGCAGCGCCCCGTGAGACCGAAGCTGACCTGGCAGGCGCCGCGGTACCGCCAGCGATGCCTTCGAGGGACGCACCGCTGACGCCGATCGAGGCATCCGATGCCGACTGGCTCGACGGGCTCGAGCGAGAACTGAGCCGCCTGCTTCTCGTCGGCGAATCCGGCGCCTGGGATACGCTGACGCGCCAGTTCGAGGCGCGCCTGATCACGACTGCGCTAGGCCTCACGCGCGGCCGCCGCATCGAGGCGGCGCAAAAGCTCGGCATCGGGCGCAACACGATCACGCGCAAGATTCAGGAGCTGGGGCTTGACCGGGAATGATCGAGGCCGCGCTTCAGTGTGGCCGAATCTTTTGGCTCAAACGTCGTCGATGACGACAGTCACCGGCGCGTGGTCGCTAGGCCGCTCGTTCTTGCGCGGCAGCTTGTCGATCTGGCATGCCGTTACGCGCGGACGCAGCGCGTCGCTGACAAGGATGTGGTCGATGCGCAGCCCCTGGTTGCGGCGAAACGCAAGGTTTCGATAGTCCCACCATGTCCAGCTTTTCTCCGGCTGATCGAAGAGCCGGAATGCGTCGTGCAGGCCAAGCCCGATCAAATTTCGGAACTGCCCGCGCTCCTCGTCGGTGCACAGAATCTGTCCGCGCCACGCCTCGGGATCGTGAACGTCGCGATCCTCCGGTGCGACATTGAAGTCACCCATCAGCACGAGCCGCGGGTGAAGCGCGATCTCCTCCCGCAACCAGTCGCGCAGCGCGCGATACCACTGCATCTTGTATTCGAACTTGTCGGTACCGGGCGCCTGGCCGTTGGGCATGTAGGCGCCGACCACGCGCACGTCGCTGACGGTGCCCGTGATCACGCGCGCCTGCGGGTCGCCGTGGCCGGGGATGTTCTTCACGATATCGGTTGCGTCCGCACGGCTCAGCAGCGCCACGCCGTTGTAGGTCTTTTGTCCATGCCACTGTGCGCGATAGCCGGCGGCTTCGATCTCGGCGTGCGGAAACCTGTCGTCTGTAAGTTTCGTCTCCTGCAGCACGAGGACGTCGACCGGATTCACGGCGAGCCAGTCGAGCACCTGCGGCAGGCGCACTGCGAGCGAGTTGACATTCCATGTGGCGAGTTGCATGCGGATTCCTGCGTGTCGATTGCACCGGGCCTGCAACGATAGCGCGCTTGCGGCCGGTTCACGGCTGCTCACGTCGACGGACGGCTTTGCCAACATCCGGCCCTCGCAACTCTCGATGACACAAACGACCGCGAACGTGGTGATGAGCGTTGCCGGTTGCAGCAAGTCGAGCCTGGTGCTCACGATCGCGCGCGCTCGATCGCCCCTATGTCGAAGGCGATGCGTTCCACCCGCCGTTCAATCTCGAGAAGATGCGTTCCGGCACGCCGTTTGACGACGCCGACCGCTGGGCCTGGCTCGACGCGCTCGGCGTCGAACTTGCGCGCTGCGCCGAGGGTGCGGTGCCGATCTGATCGACGAGTGCCTCGGTCTCGAGAAAGTCGCCATAGACGCGCCGCTCGATGCGCTGTTGCAGACTCAAGTGCGCGGGCTGGCGGCGTTTGCGACATCGATATTCCCTTTCATTCGGCGCGCGCAACACCGTGATGTGCCAGTCGTCCCGCGCTCACACGGCGGCACTGGCGACGACCGATCGGAGCCGATCGACTCCGCGGAACCGCGACGGCGTTCATACTCGGTATTCGCCAGAGGAGAACCGCAATGAACGAAACCGCTGCCAATCCCCTGCCCGGCGTGCTGCGCACACCCGATGAGCGCTTCGGCGGACTGCCCGGCTATGCCTTCGCGCCGAACTACGCCTCATCGCTGCAAGGCTTCGAGGGCCTGCGTGTGCACTATCTCGACGAAGGCGCGGCCGACACAGCTGTTACCGTGTTGTGCCTGCACGGTCAGCCGACTTGGAGCTATCTGTACCGGAAGATGCTGCCGGAGTTCGTCGCCGCCGGCCAGCGCGTCGTCGCGCCCGACTTCCTTGGCTTTGGTCGCTCCGACAAGCCCGAGGATGAAGGCTTCTACACCTTCACGCGCCACCGCGCGATGCTGCTCGAATTCGTTCGCTCGCTCGGATTGAAGAACGTCACGCTCGTTGTTCAGGACTGGGGCGGTCTGCTCGGCCTGACGCTGCCGATGGCGCTGCCGGATGTGTTCAAACGCCTGATCGTGATGAACACCGGCCTGGGCACCGGCGACGTGCCGCTCGGCAAGGGCTTCGCCGACTGGCGTGCGTTTTCCAACAGCAAGCCCGACATGGACATCGCGGGACTGATGAGCCGCTCGGTGCCGACCCTCTCGCCGCAGGAGGCCGAGGCGTACGCGGCGCCGTTTCCCGACGTGCGCTACAAGGCCGGCGTGCGGCGTTTCCCGAACCTCGTGCCCGACCATCCGGATGCGGATGGCGCGGCGCTGTCGCGCGAGGCGCGCGATTGGTGGTCTACGCAATGGGACGGTGCTAGCTTCATGGCGGTCGGCATGCAAGACCCCGTGCTTGGCCCGCCCGCGATGCGCTACTTGCGCACGCTGATCCGCGGCTGCCCGGCGCCGATGGAGATCGCCGAGGCCGGCCACTTCGTGCAGGAGAGCGGAGCGGCGATCGCACGCGAAGCGCTCGCGGCGTTTGCCAAGGCCGGCGCCTGATCCTCACGACAAACCCACGACCCCATTCGCAGAGGAAGACACGCGTGAAGACACGAATCACCGAACTCTTCGGCATCGAACACCCCATGATCCCGCTCGTCGCTACGCTTGCGCTCGGCTCCGACGGCATCAACATGGGCACGCGCTTCATTGCGACGCAGGAGGCGCCAGTGCACGAACACGTGAAGCAGGCGCTCGTGAACGCGAGCGAGCTCGACACGCGCTTCATCATGCGCGGTCTGCGCAACACAGAACGCGTGCTTGCGAATCGCGCCGTCGATCGCATCGTCGAGATCGAGCGCGAGAAGGGCGCCGCACTCGGCATCGACGACATCCGCGAGCTCGTCTGCGGCGTCTACCCGCGCGTGATGCTGCAAGGCGAGATGGACATCGGCGCCTGGAGCTGCAGCATGGTCGCCGGCCTGATCCACGACGTGCCGACGGTTGCGGCGCTGATCGATCGCATCATGACGCAGGCCGAGGCGATCGTCGGCGACCGGCTCGCTCGCATGCTCGCGGTGTGAGCCGCTCACGACATGCGCGCCGAGATTGTCATCGTTGGCGGCGGCGCAGGCGGGCTCGAGCTCGCGGCCCGGCTCGGCCGGCGGCTCGGCCGTGGTGAGGATCGGCATGCGGTGCTGCTCGTCGATCGCGCCGCGCTGCATATCTGGAAGCCGACGCTGCATGAAGTCGCCGCCGGCACGCTCAACGCGCACGCCGAGGGTTTGTCGTATGCGGTGCTTGCGCGGCGCAACCGGTTCGACTTCGCGCTCGGCGAGATCTGTTCGCTGGACACGGAGCGCCACGAGCTGACGCTCGCCGCAATCTTCGATGCGAAGGGGCAAAGCGTTGCACCAAGGCGCACGCTGGGCTATCGGTGGCTGGTGCTCGCGATCGGTAGCGGCTCGAACTTCTTCGGCACGCCGGGCGCCGAGCATGCCTGGGTGCTCGAGAACGCGGACGATGCCGAGCGCTTCCGGCAAGCGCTGATGGCCGCGTCGATGCGGGCGCCATTCACGCCGGACAAGCGCCTGCGGCTTGCCATCGTCGGTGGCGGCGCGACCGGGGTCGAGTTGTCGGCCGAATTGATGGAGGCGCACGATGAGGTGCTGCAAAGCCTGAGCCCGGAGCTGCGGTTCGCGCTCGACATCGCGATCGTCGAAGCGGCGACGCGCATCCTTGCTGGGCTGCCCGAGCGCGTATCGAAGCAGGCGACGCTTGCGTTGCAGCGCCGGCAGGTGCGCGTACTCACCGACACCCGCGTGCTCGAACTGCGCGCGGATGCCGTGCTGACGAGTGCGGGCGCGATACCCGCCGACCTCGTCGTCTGGGCCGCGGGCATCAAGGCGGCGGACGGCAACCGCGGCTACGGGATCGAGACGAACCGCAGTAACCAGTTCATCGTCGATGACCGCTTGCAGACCTCGGCGCAGGACGTCTTCGCGCTCGGTGACTGCGCCGCTTGCGTGTGGCGCGACGGCCATCTCGTTCCGGCGCGCGCGCAGGCGGCTCACCAGCAGGCCGACTTTCTGGCGCGCCTGCTGCTTGCGCGCCGTGCCGGAACGCCGCACAGCGCGCGCTTTCGCTACCGGGACTTCGGCTCGCTCGTGTCGCTCGGCGAAAACAGCGGCATCGGCAACCTGATGGGTGGGTTGTCAGGGCGCAACTTCTTCGTCGAAGGCCTGATCGCGAAGTGGATGTACATGTCGCTCCACCTGATGCATCACCGTGCCATCCTCGGCGTTCGCGCGACCGCCGTGCTTGCGTTGGCGCGCATGTTGCAGCGTCGGATATCGGGACGCTTGAAGTTGCACTGACAGGGCACGCCGCGGGGTCGGGCGGTGCGCCGTCGCCTCGCGCGGCGAGCGCAACGCCGACCCTAACGTGGTCGCTGCCGCTCAAGCTGCCTTGCGCCGATAGGTGGCGAAGGCGTAGTCGAAATCATTGGGCGGTGCGGCGTGGTGTGTTTCGCGGCTCGTCGCTTCGAAGTGGGATGCGTCCCATGCCGGAAAGAAGGCGTCCCCGTCGAAGTCGCGATCGATCTCGGTCAGCACCAGCTCGTTAGCGAGCGGCAAGGCCTGTCTATACAACTCGGCACCGCCGATGACGAAGGCTTTGGGCTCGTCGTCGGCCAGCGCGAGCGCGGTATGCAGCGAGTGCGCCGCTTCGGCGCCGTCGGCGTGCCAGTCCGGATTGCGCGTGACGACGATGTTGCGCCGCCCGGGCAGCGGGCGGAATCGCGATGGCAGCGAATCCCATGTCTTGCGCCCCATGATCACCGGGCAGCCCATCGTGACGCGACGGAAATGCTGCTGATCCTCTGACAGGTGGAACAACAACTCGTTGTTGCGCCCGATACAACCGTTGCGCGCGACGGCAGCGATGATTGCGAGTCGCATGACGCTAGACGGCGACGACCGCCTTGATCGCCGGGTGATGCTGGTAGCCGTTCACCTCGAAATCCTCGTACGCGTAGTCGAAGATCGAAGGCGGCCGGCGCTTGATCTGCAGGGTCGGGAACGGGTAGGGCGTGCGCGAGAGCTGCAGCGCGACCTGCTCGGCGTGATTGGCGTAGAGATGGCAGTCGCCGCCGGTCCAGATGAAGTCGCCGACGTCGAGGTCGCATTGCTGCGCGAGCATGTGCGTGAGCAGCGCGTAGCTCGCAATGTTGAACGGCACGCCGAGGAAGATGTCAGCACTGCGCTGGTAGAGCTGACACGACAGGCGGCCCCGCTCGGACGGCGAGCCTCCGGGCGCGACGTAGAACTGGAAGAACGCGTGGCACGGCATCAGCGCCATCTTCGACAGGTCCGCCACGTTCCATGCGCTGACGATGATGCGGCGCGAATCGGGGTTCGTCTTCAACTGCTGGACGACTTGCGCGATCTGGTCGATATGGCCGCCGTCGGGTGTCGGCCAGCTGCGCCACTGCACGCCGTAGACGGGGCCGAGATCGCCATCGGGCGCAGCCCACTCGTCCCAGATCGTCACGCCGCGTTCCTGCAGCCAGCGCGCGTTGCCGTCGCCGCGCAGGAACCAGAGCAACTCGAGGACGATGGACTTCAGGTGCACCTTCTTCGTCGTCACGAGCGGGAAGCCCTCGCGCAGGTCGAAGCGCATCTGGTGGCCGAACACGCTCTTTGTCCCGGTGCCGGTGCGGTCGGGCTTGAAGACGCCGTGCTCGGCCACGTGGCGCATGAGGTCTTCGTAGGGTCTGCGAACGGGGTTGGGGGATGCGTCGGTTGGCATGTCAGTGGCGCCCGGCCGCGCGAAGCCATTGACGCGCCCCTCGGAGGCAGTGAACGAAGAGAGCTTGGGGCAGTTTCATGTCGGTAACGCGCAGGGCGCTTTGGCTGAGACGCCGCCGGTTGGCGCAACGAAGTCGGCTTTCCGCGGAAGGCGTCTATTGTCGCGGACGGTGCGTCTTCAGCCCTTGCCCGCCAGCGGCGGATCCCATTCGTCGCGCGCCACGATCTTCGCCCGCTCGGGGTCGCCGCGGTAGTGCGGCGACATGATCTGCACGCCGTTCTCGTTGAACACGTCCTGCAGGTTGGCGTGCAACTGGTTGAGCACCTCGGCGCGTGGCCGCGGCTGCGTCGCCACGGCGTGCGCAGTGATGCGGTATTCCGCGTAGTAGTCGCTGAGCGCGGTCTGAAACACCTTCGGTGCGGGTGTTGCACTGATGCCTTCGGTGCGCTGCGCCGCCTCGAGCATCATCGCGTGCACCTGACGCCACGGCGCGTCGTAGCCGATTGTGAGCGCGGTGTCGACGATGTAGCCCGCGCCCTGGGTGGATCGCGAGTAGTTTTTCGTCACGCTGCCGACGATGATCGTGTTTGGAATCGTCAGCTCCTCGCCCATCCCGGTGCGAACGCGCGTCGAGAAGGTGCCGATTTCGGTGACCGTGCCCTCGACGTCACCGACGCGCACGTACTCGCCGACGCGCATCGTGTGGTTGTAGGTGACGATCAGCCCGCTGAACGCTTGGCCGAGCATGCTCGACGCCCCGAGCGACACCATCAGGCCGAGCACCACCGACATGCCCTTGAAAGCGTCGGTCTGCGCCCCCGGCAGGTACGGATAGGCCATCGCGAGCGCGAACAGCCAGACACCGATCTGGATAAGCCGGCGCGTGGCGAGCACCGTGTCCTGATCGACCCAGCGCAGATGGAGTTCGCCGCGCTCGACCTGCGAGAAGAGCGGCGAGAGCATGCCGAGCACCGCGCGCGCGAGGAGGAAGATCGCGAGCGCCACCGCGAGGCCGGGCAGCGAGTGGGCGATCGCGCCGAAAATCAGCTTCGCGAGCTCGAGTGCAGACTGGTGCATCTGCTCGCCCCAGCGCCGCGTGTACGGAAACTGGCTCATCGAGAACCCGAGCCACTCCGTGATCGCGACCAGCGCAAGGACCCAGAACGAGACCCTCAGCGTTCCGGTCAGGATGCGAAAGAGCCGCTCGCGGCCCAACGACGGGGAACCGCCGAGTGCGATTTTTTCGCCATGCGTATCGGCGAGCGCCTGCATCCGGACGCGCAGCCGCCGCCCGGTGCGGATCAGCCCCCACAGGAAGCCGGCGAGCACGAGTGAAGCGATCAGCGTGGTGCCGATGGCCTTCAGCATGAAGGTGACAGAGCGCGCCTCGCGGGCCTCGGTGAGCGCCGCCTGGAGCGCCGCCTTGACATCCAGCGCGGTCTGCCCGGGGCCAAGGTCGTGGTCTGTGAACGGAAAAGCCGGTGCGCCGTCGATCATCACGATCATCGCGTCTTCAAACGGCGACAGGGTCACCTTGAAGTCCCCGCCCTTGTCCATGATCTGATCGATCTGGAAACTGGCGCGCGTCGCGCGATCGGCGGGCGAGAGGCCGAGCAGGTTCTCGCGGAAGGTGATGATCGGACGGTTGTAGATCGACAGCCGGACATCATCCCGCGCCACAGCCGTCGGCTGCGATGCCGCCAGGGCCAAGCCCATCTGCAACGCGTCGGGCGCGGATGCCGGCGCTGGAGGCGGGTCAGCGGCGAGCGCGGTGCCGACGCCACACAGCGCAATGACGATCGACCCTTGCGCCAGCCAGGCCGCGCATCGCCACCGCAAAAGCTGAAAAATTCGAATCATTCGCGAACTGTATCCGAGGCCCCGTTGGGTCGTCTTTCCCCCTCTCCCTCTGGGAGAGGGTTGGGGTGAGGGCGCGGCGTTCGATCGGCACCGGCCCTCAGTTGCAATGCGCATAAGCGGCCCCTACCCCAACCCTCCCCCAGAAGGGGAGGGGGCATTCCTGTTCGCCGCAAGGCGAGTCGGACTCAGACGTCGAATTGAAGCGCCGCGAGCCGTGCGTAGATTCCGCCTGCCGCCGAAAGCGTTGCATGCGTGCCGGTCTCGACGATGCGGCCGTGCTCAATGACGACGATGCGGTCGGCGCGTTGCACCGTCGCCAGCCGGTGCGCGATGACGAGCGTCGTGCGACCCTGCATCGCCGACTCGAGGGCAGCCTGCACCATGCGCTCGCTCTCGGCATCGAGCGCGCTCGTCGCTTCGTCGAGCAGCAGCAGCGGTGCGTTCTTGAGCATCGCGCGCGCGATCGCGATGCGCTGGCGCTGGCCACCAGACAAGCGCACGCCGCGCTCGCCGAGAAAGGTCGTGTAGCGCTCGGGCAGCAATTGGATGAACTCGTCGGCGTGCGCGCCGCGTGCGGCTTCCATCACCTCGGCGTCGGTCGCGTCGGGCCGGCCGTAGCGGATGTTCTCGAGTGCGCTGGTGGAGAAGATCACCGCGTCCTGCGGCACGATGCCGATCCGACCGCGCAGCGCGCCAAGTGAAGCCGCGCGCACCGGCACGCCGTCGATCAGCACCCGACCCTGCTGCGCATCGTAAAAGCGCAGCAGCAACTGGAACACCGTGCTCTTGCCGGCGCCGCTCGGCCCGACGATCGCGACCGTCTCGCCCGGGCTCACGTCGAGCGTCACCCGGTCAAGAGTCGCGCGCTGCGGGCGCGACGGGTAGTGGAAGGTCACTGCTTCCAACCTGACCGAGGATCCGCCGCGCACCGCGGGCAGCGCAACCGGCTGCGCGGGCGAGACAATAGTCGAGCGCGTGGCGAGCAACTCCATCAGCCGCTCGGTCGCGCCCGCCGCACGCAGCAAGTCGCCATAGACCTCGGCGAGCACCGCAACCGAAGAGACGAGGATGATCACGTAGACCACCGTCTCGCCGAGGT
The DNA here is from genome assembly GCA_039931145.1 of Burkholderiales bacterium. Lineage (GTDB taxonomy): Bacteria > Pseudomonadota > Gammaproteobacteria > Burkholderiales > Burkholderiaceae_C > CAIKUF01. Next base: position 13,671 of record JBDTSN010000011.1, read on the forward strand.
GGCCGGCGCTGATCTCCCCCGCGATCACCGCCTGGGTGCCTTGATACAGCCCCCAGAGCAGCGCGCCGAAGGTGGCGCTGATGATGAACGCGACCAGAAACGAGCGCAGCCGCGTGCGGCGCACCGCCGTCTCGAACGCGTTCTCGGTCGAAGCGTCAAAGCGCGCCGCTTCGCGTGCCTCTTGCGTGTAGCTCTGCAC
>JBDTSN010000012.1:0-13655 GCA_039931145.1 Burkholderiales bacterium
ACGCATTGCTTTCGACGATTGCACGCTACCTCGAATGGCTGGTGCCCGGGCAATCGGTCGCGGTCGTTTCCGAGCTCGCGAAATTCCTCGCCCACCGCGACGTGCTCGGCCTGGTGCTGTTGGTGACGATGCTGTTCTTCAGCTCGCTCGCCTTCAGCGTGCTCGAGAGCGCGATGTCGGTCATTTTTCACCACCGGCTCAAAAACAACCGGCGCAATTTCATTGTCTCGGTGCTGATGCCCTACGGCTACATCCTGTGTCTCGGCCTGGGCCTGCTGCTGATGACGATGATGACGGGCCGGCTTCAAGGGCTGGGTGAAACGAGCCTGGTATTCCTCGACGTCGACTGGTCGCTCGGTCGCCTGTCGACCTGGCTTCTGTATTTGCTCGGCTTTGTCGGCGAAGTGCTTGCGATCGCTTCGATCTACCTCGTCATGCCGGTCGGCCGGCTTTCGCTGAAGCATGCGTTGATCGGTGCGTTGACGGCGGCCGTATTGTGGGAGCTTTCGCGCCATGTGCTGGGCTGGTTCTTCGCCACCTTGTCGCAGATCGGCACCGTTTACGGATCGCTGACGACGGCGATCGCAGTCATGCTCAGCCTCGAGGTGGCCGCCACGCTGCTGCTGCTGGGCGCGCAGGTGATCGCCGAGTTCGAGCGCCTGGCCGACGGGGCGGCCCCGGCCCGCAGACGACGCGCCAAGGCCGGCTGATCGTTCGCGTGCCGCGTAGTGGCGGCCAGCGCGTCGAAAAGGCTCTGCGCGCGGCGAACAGCGGCCGTCAAGAGCATGTTGCCGGGCCATCATTCGCATCGCCGGGGACCGAGTTAGGTCGATTGCAAATTTGTCGCGTCGAGCCGGATTGCGCTTGCCGCAATGGACGTTTGCGGTCCGGAAAAGGCGAGCAGAAGCGTCCCCCGGCGCGGCGCTTTGGGCTGCGGCGTGCAGCGCTACAAGACCAGTGCGCCGCCCAACAATGCCATCAGAAGCAGCACTGCGAAGACGACGATCGCGATGAAGAACAAGATCTTGGCGATACCCGCCGTCGCGGCTGAGATGCCGGTGAAGCCAAAGATGGCGGCGATGACAGAGATGACGAGAAAGATGATGGCCCAGGTAAGCATGTTCGGTTCTCCTTTGGCTGCGCAGGTAAAGCTGCGCATTGCAATCGAGTGTGAGTCGCGAATGGGGCTCGACTTGTCGTTACAGATCGCAACCTGACGTAGGACAAGCCGCCGTCGTGATGCCGCGCTGGAAGCTGAGTGGTGCCAGCCACACGCGGTGTCGAGTTCGCCGCCTTCACGGTGCCGAAAAGCAGGTGCCACTTGGACACCTGTTTCGCGTCATGCCGTCGTGTGACGCGGCCAAAAAGCGTCTCAGCTTGCCGGCTTGTTCGCTTCTTCAGCACGCTTCGTGGCGTCGGTACGCCAGAGGTTCGAGTCGACGTCGACGCTCTTGGCGACCTGTGTCTTCGGGTCGACGTCGATCTGCACTTCGTAGCTGTTGTCGCCCTTGACGATTTCGTATTCGATGTAGTCCTTCTCACGATCGTTAACCGACGTGATCTTGTAGCCCAGCTTCTCCAGCTTTGGCTTGTAATCGGCGACCTTCATGTTCGCGGGCAGAGCCTTCTCGAGCTTGTCCTTCTCGCTGCTCCAGCTCTTCAGGTAGCGGCGGTCGCTGTAGCGACTGTCGGGGTCGGCGACGAGCGGCGTCGCGCTTCTGTAGTTCGCGTCCTTGAGCATGGCCTTCGTCGCATCGGCGCGCCACATGTTGTTCGTGACGTCGATCTTTTCAGCCTTCGCCGAACCCTTCTTGAAGTCGAGCTGGACTTCGTAGCTGTGGTCGCCCTTCACGATCTCGTACTCGAGATAGTCTGGCTTGTCGGAATTGATCGCCGAGATGCGATAGCCATTGCTCTCGATGATCTGGGCGTAGTCGCTGCGGTTCTGGGCTGCGGCCAGCTTTTGCTCGAGGGCGTCCTTCTCCCCCTTCATTGCGGCTTCGCGTTGGTTCTGCATTTGCGCGCGTTCGGTCGCCGTGGGTGCGGTGGCGTGGGTTGTCGCCGCATGGGTTTCAGAGGACGTCGCAGCTTGCGCTACGACCCAGCCTGACCCCAGCGCACAGGCTACTGCGACGGCGACCAAGTGCTTGTGCACGCCGAGCTGCTTTCGCGAGTGGCGCTTCGAGGCAGCCGATGTGTCGATTGAAAGCGTGGTGGATGTGGTATTCATGGTGAACCTCCGTTATCGATTGGTGATGGTGATGCGGCGCAGGTCATTGGCTGAGTCGCTGGTTTTCACTCTATGCATCGCGCATCAGCCTGAGGATCGGACTCGATCACGAACGCGTGTAGGACGAAACCCGACTTCAGCGGAATCGTTACGACGAAGCGTCGGACTCCGGCATTTCGCGTGCCCGAGCGGTCGACGCCGTGTCAGCGTTCGCCGACACGACCGCGGGTTATAGGCCGATTCCTGCGGACCGATTGGCTCGGGATACTGGTTCGAGCGCAATTCCGCGCAACGAAGGAGATGCCATGAACAGCAATATCTACAACAAGGCCGACCAGATGCGTTCGGCGGCGCGGCAGAAGAATGGCGACTACGGCAACCCAGAATTGCAGGGGGAAGGCAACTACACCGCGAGCCGCCGCTATCGCAAATACGTCGATGCGTTTCTTGAGACGGGGCAGGTGATAGAGGCCGCAAAAGCCGCTGCGCCGAACACCGAAGCTGAACGCCGTGAGCTGAAAGCTGCCGAATCCGAAGCCAGGTCGCACGCGCGAAAGTGATTTGATGAAGCGCATTCGGCCTTCCTTCCGGCGCTGGCGCTGGCGCTGGGTCGGCGGCGGGACGGTGGCTGTGCTGCTCGCGGCCGTCGCGATCGCTGAAGCGTCAGGCTGGCCGTTTCTTCGTCGACCGTTGCAGGATGCGTTGAGTTCGGCCATCGGCGTGCCCGTGACCGTCGGACCCGATGCCAAGCTGCATCTGTTGTGGAACCCGCGCCTGCGCGCCGATCACCTCGTTGCCCAGGCCGAGCCGGGTGATGGGCCGGCGGACAAGCTGCTCGAAGCGAGCGGCTTGCTCGTGCGGTGGTCGTGGCCTGCCCTGTGGCGCTGGAAGCAGGAAGGCGCTCTGCACTTGCGAGAGATTTCGGCCGAGCACCTCGACGCCCACTTCGTGCGTGTCGCCGACGGCCGCAGCAACTGGCCGCAGGATGCGGCTGAAACGGGTATCCCGAGCGTCGGTCTGTTGCGGATCGAGCGCGGCAAGATCGAAATCGCCGACGACGTGCTCGACACCCATCTCGAAATCGCATTTAAAGGGCGAGAGAGCACCGATGGTCCGACCTCTGTCAACGCCGCCTACGAGACCACGGCGACGGGTCGATACCACGGACTGCCCTTGAAGTTGGAAGCACGCAGCGGCGCCGCCTTGCCGCTGTTGGGCGGCGCGACCAGCGACATCAACGAGTTGCAGATGGTGCCGCTCAAGGTCATTGGCAGTGTCGGTCGAGCGCAGATTGATTTCGACGGCGAAGCGCTCGCGCTCTTCGGCTCGCCGCGCATAGACGGGCTCATCAAGCTTCGCGCCGGCTCCTTGGGCCGGGTCGGTGATGTCCTGGGCCTGACGTTGCCGGAAACCGCCCCGTTCCGACTGCGCGGAAGGTTGGAGCATGAACTGGGCGAATGGAGATTGCGCGACGTGCAAATGACCGTCGGACACAGTCAAGTCGGGGGCGACTACCGATTCGATACGCGCGTCAATCCGCCGCTTCTGAGCGGAAAACTGCAAGCGAGCCGAATACGTCTCGCCGATCTCGGCCCCGCGGTCGGCGTGGCGGCAGACGAGCCGGCGGGCAAAGATGGCAAGGTCCTGCCCGCGCGTCGTTTCGACCTTCCTTCGCTCGCTGCGATGGATGCGAATGTGCAGGCCAGCGTCGACGAGCTCGACTTCGGTACGCCGACACTGCGCCCGATCCTCGATCTGCGGACCCATGTGGTGCTCGCAAAATCAGTTCTGCGTTTGGAGGATATGCAAGCCCGAGCGGGTGGGGGCAGCCTGTCTGGCATGTCACAGCTTGACGGCCGCAAGGGCGCTGCCGACTGGTTGGCGGAGTTGCGCTTCGATGGCCTCGAAGTGGCCAAGTGGATCGCCGGTGTTCGCAAACCGGACGCGAAGACAAATGTGGCGAATGAACCGTCAAAGGCATCCCCGCCGGACGCTACGGTGCAACGACCCGCAACCGCCTATCTGACGGGGAAACTCGATGGCCGAATGAAGGTGCGAGGCTCGGGGACGTCGACGGCTGGGATCCTGGCATCGCTCGACGGTGACGCGCAGGCGACTATCCGCAACGGGACCATCTCGCACCTCACCACCGAATTGATGGGCATCGATGTGGCGCAGGCGCTGGGCGTTGCCATTCGCGGTGACGACGCGCTGCCATTGCACTGTGCCCGCCTGGATGTGAAGATCGAAAACGGCATCGTCGTGCCGCGGGTGGCCGTGCTCGACAATCGCGACAGCACCGTGCGCATGACCGGCAGTGTGAATCTGCGCGACGAAGCGCTCGACTTGCACCTCACGACATCGCCGAAGGACTTCTCGCCGTTGACGCTGCGTGCGCCTGTTTTCGTCAAGGGCACACTCGGCGCACCGCGCGTCGGCCTGGACGCAGGGCCGCTCGTCGCGCGTGTCGCCGCGAGTGTGGTGCTCGGCGTGATTGCCACGCCGCTCGCTGCGCTACTGCCGCTCATCGACCCCGGGTCCAAGGAAGAGGGCGATCCTTGCGCCATGCAGGTGCCGCCTGCATCGCCAGCCGCTTCTCAAGCGGGCGCGAGAATCGGGACAGCTCAGCACGGCACTGCGAAACCGCGATCATCGCGTTGAACCTGAGCGATCTGCCGTCGACGCAATCGAGACTAGTGCACAAGACGGTGAGCTGGACGTTGCCGCCGCGCTCGAGACGCGAGATCTCAAGTCGCATCGCGACGGGCGCGCAAACTGACTCAAAGCGCAGGAGCCCTGTTGCGGGACTGCTACGCCAGGCCCGGCCCTCAGGTAGCATCGAACAAGGCTTCAAAGCTCGTGGAGCTGACCGTTATCCACCCGGACCCGGTCTCCGACGCGCAGCGAAGCAATGTTCTCGTAGTTGAATTGTTGATACTGCCCATTGTCCAGCCGAACGTTGACTCGATAGACATTCTTCTGGCTTGCGCGGTTCTTCTCGACTGCGTTGCCGGCAAGGGCGCCGCCCACGGCGCCGGCCCCTGTCGCAAGTGTCTTGCCAGTACCGCCGCCGATCTGGTGGCCGACAACAGCGCCAAGCACACCACCGATAACGGCGCCGACTCCTGTGGTGCTGGCGTCGACGGCGACGACATCGATGTTGCTCACCGTGCCGTATGTGACGGTGGCAGCGGGAGCCGCGGAGACCGGGCTCGACATGACCGGCGGCGCGGCCGGCGACGAAGAGCAGGCGGTTACGGCGGCGGCCGCAACGAGACTGCAGGACAATGCAAAACTTCCGAGAATGCTGTTCATGATGGACTCCTGGTGAAGACGATGAGTGTTCCTTGGGCGCCGCGGGTTCCATCGGCGGCTGAAGCTTAGTTTCGCCATTGAGCCCAGGCTGCGGGGTCGGCAATCACGGGCGCTGAGCATAGGAAGTCGGCCCCATGTCCTGTAGGCACTCACCTACTCAATCCTCGCAACTTGCAAGGGCACTCACATGAACCAAGACGAAGTCCGCGTCCTTGTTGTCGACGACGTGACCGATGTGGCGCAGGCTCTTGCTGCCTTGCTCGCGTGCGACGGCTATACGACACAAGTGGCGCACGATGCCGGTTCGGCAATGGGTGCGTGCGAGACGAAGCTGCCCCACTGCGTTCTGCTTGATATCAACATGCCCGACGTCGATGGGCTTGAGCTGGCTCAGCGTCTGCGAACGCGCTTCGGCAACGACCTGATCCTTATCGCCGTGACGGGTTCGGGTGATCCGGACGATCGCGTGTCGGAAAGCTTTGCCTGCTTTGATCACTACCTGCGCAAGCCTGTGACTCAGGAACAACTTCGCGCTGTCTTGGGGCCATTGATTGCGTGAACGTGGGCGAAACGCTCATCGACCGAGCAATTCGCCGATCGGTGTCAGGCCGTCGATCCGATCGCACAGTGCCTTGATCATCATCAGCGTTGGCACGCCCAGCAGCAACCCCCAGAAGCCCCACAGCCAGGCGAACACCAGCACTCCGAGAAAGACGCTCAGCGCGCTGAGTTGACTCGCCCGGCTTGTGAGCCAGGGCGTCAGGAGGTGGCCCGTGACGACGTGGAGCACGGTTGCCGTGCCGCCCACTGCCAAGGCCATATCGGCGCTACCGAACTGAACGAATGCGACGATCGACGCGCCCGCCACGAGGACGAGCGAGCCCAGATACGGAATGAAGTTCAACACGAAGGCGGCGATGCCCCAGACCTCGGCAAAGCTGAGCCCGAGCGCCTTGAACGCGAGCCAGGTGGTGATCCCGACGATGACGCTGACAAGCACCTGTACCGCGAGATAGCGCTGGATCTGCGTGCTGACTTCGTTGAGCCCCTGCAAGGTAATCTTCCTTCGCGACAGGCTCGGCCCGGCGATCTTCATCATCTTGCGCCGCATGGTGCTGCCCCCAGCAAGCAGGAAGTATGCGAGGAACACGACCACGACGACCTCACCGGCGGCTGTCATCATCGACACGCTGTTGGTGCGCACATAGTTCATCAGGTTGAATCGTGGCGGCTCGATCTGTACCCGTGTCACACCACGTTCGGGCGCCGCGGACGGCGCACTCTCCTTCGTCGCCTGCTGAAGCTGGTTGGCCGCCTGCTGAACCTTGACGAGCGGCGATTCGGACTGCGGCCGCTCGGAGCGCAGTGCAACCCGGAATTGCTGCGCGATATGCGGCAGAGATTCAATCAGCTGCGTGGCGTCGTCGCGCACGGCCTGCGCACCGGCCGCAAGCGTGGCGACCAGCGCGATCATCACGAACGCCGCACCGATCGGCCGTGGGACGCGCCAAGCCTCGAGACGATCAACTGCCGGCCGCAGTGCATAACTGAGCGTGACACCGAGCATGATGGGAACGAGCACCTGCGCCGCCCAACGCAGCATGAAGATCGACATCAGGATGGCAAGCAACAGCACCGATGCGCTCAACAGCCTGCGGGCGTTGTGCGACGCCACGGGATCGAGCGACGGCGTCGACTCGGCACTGGCTGTCGGACCCTCCACCTGGTTCGCGATATGGGGCGGCGGTTCGTGCGCCTCGGTCTCGATACCCGCTTCGGATAGCGTCGCTCGAGATGCCTTGCTGCCGCGGCCCGGGCGTTGTGCCAGCGACGGGCTCCCGTCGACGGAATCGATAGTTGGTGTCACCTGCATTGTTGTCCCGTCGTTTGCTTCTCGCCCCGGCGCTTGCGGCATTCGATTTGTCGCTTCACTCTTGACGATGGGGGCCGCGGGGCTCCCGATTCCCGCGCTGAGCACCGGCGTTGCGCCAGAGCACATGATCCCCGCTCGCGCCATCCTCACCGAATCGGACGGCCACGACAATGGGCGTAGGAGAATGGCGCGTCTGCGCGTGCCGCAGATGGCATCGAGGAGTGAGTTCTCATGGTCTGGCGATCTCGTTTCGAGCGTGCGCTTGCCGCAATGGCGCTGGTTGCTGTGCAAGTCGCGGCATTTCACTTCGTCCCGACGATCGACTTTCGGCGCTCGTCAATGTGGCCCCTATGCTTTCCATGCAGTTGATGGTTGGCGAACTGGTGATTCTCATGCCCGCAGACCTGCTCTCCCCACGGTGGCGCGCTTGACTGCAGAAAGCGACGCACTCGAAAGCGAGATCGAAGCCCTGCGCAAGGCTCATCTCGTACTCGTGCGCGAGCGCGGCGAACTTGAAGAGCGCGTTCGCGATCTGACCGAGGCGCTCGCGCGCGCTTGCGCCGAGGCGAGCCAAGCGCGGGCTCAGACGGACCAGGCCAATCGTATGAGCGAAGACCTTCTTTCGATGGTCTCTCACGAGTTGCGAACGCCGCTACAGGGGATGCTGAGCTGGTCCCAGATTCTCGAGCGCGTCGTGCTCGATCCCGCGCGCGCGCGCCACGCGACGGAGCGGATCGTTGCGAACATCGAGTCGCAGACGCGCATGCTCGACGAATTGCTCGACCTCTCACGCGCGTTGAGCGGCAAGCTTGTTTTGAATCCGGACCGGATCGATCTGGCGCAGCTGATTCGAAATACGGTCGACGCGGCTCGCTCGGCAACTGCTGAAAAGAATGTCTCGATCGAAGTAGAGGTTGCGGATGCGCCGCTCTGGATTCGGGCAGACCCGGTGCGCATCGAGCAGGTCCTCGGCACCCTGGCGAACAACGCACTCGATGCCGTGGACACGGACGGTCGCGTGCTGATTGAATGCGTTGCCGACGCGACGCATGTGACCGTTCGTGTGCACGATTGGGGCGCGGGCATCGATGCCGACGAGCTGCCCCATCTGTTCGAGCCGTTTCGCCTGGCGCGGCGAAGCCGCAAACCGCACCAGGGTCTGGGTCTGGGTCTCCCGATCGCACGCCGCATCGTCGAACTCAGCGCTGGCGAAATGAGTGTGCGCAGTGAGGGTCTGGGTTACGGGGCCACGTTCACGCTGCGGCTGCCGCGCGCGGACGAGTAGCGCGCCGACGAGACGGCGCGTCGCGTGTAGTCGACGCCCGCAGCCGGATTCGCAGCGCTCCTTGCCGTGCCTGTGGATAGCGAGGTGTATGCGCAAGCCTCGCGTGTCACGATGAACGGCGAGCGCGCAAATCCAGTGACGGCGCAGTTTCGGCAACCGCACGAAGCAACTGCCAGATCGGCTCGGCGCGAATCACATTGGCCGCTGGCCGCGAAGCGATCCATGGCGATGGGCATAGACCGACGTGATCTCGGCGCCGAACAGGAAGATCTGCGCCGAGAAGTACACCCACAACATCAGCACGACGAGCGACGCGGCCGCGCCGAACACCGAAGTGACGCCGCTGCGGCCGATGTAGAGGCCGATCAGCCACTTGCCCGCAGTGAACAAGATGGCAGCGGCCCCGGCCCCGATCCAGACGTCGCGCCAGGCCAGATGCACGTGCGGCAACCACTTGTAGAGCATCGCGAACAGCCCCATGACGAACAGCAGACTGACGATGACGTTGAACGTCGAGGCGGCAAGCAACACATCGTGACCGAACCACGGCGTTGCCCAGTGGCTGAATGCCGACAGCGCGGCACTCACGACCAGCGAGACCATCAACAGGAAACCGATGCCCAGCACCAGGCCGAGTGACAGCAGCCGCACGCGCAACCAGCTGAAAAGTCCGCCGCTCGGCGCCGCGACGGGTGCGCGCCAGATGTGATCGATCGCGCTGCGCAGCTCGGCGAACACCGTCGTCGCGCCGACGGCCATGACGACCAGACCGATCAGCGTGCCGACGACGCCCTTTTGCGGGACGTTGAGGCTTTCGAGCATCTCCTGCACAGTAACGGCGCTGGCCGGACCAACGAGCCCGACCAATTGGTCGTAGAGCTCGCCACGCGCAGCTTCCTCGCCGAACACCAGTCCGGCAACCGATACCGCGATCAGCAGCAGCGGCGCGAGCGAGAACAGTGTGTAGTAGGCGAGCGCCGCGCCCATGCTCGAGGCACGGTCGTCTACCCAGGCGTTGCCTGCAGCCAGCAACAGGCGGCCGGTGTCACATAGGGTTTCAGCCAAGCTCTTGCTCACTGTTCGCGGCGCCATCGATGGGGTTGTTCTGCAAGTTGTAGACATTGCGAGTTCTCGCGGCGGAAGCGCCAGTAAACGCTGAGTTGGCAGCTTTGCGCGGCATGCCGTATTGCCTCACGATGCTCCACGCAGTGCAAGCCCGCGCCATGCACAGCAACTCGATTCTGGCGATGACGCTTCGAATCGATCTTTCAGGCCGCCTCGTCGATCGAGTGCGCCTCCTTGCTCGGGCGCCCGGACTTGCAGCGTTCAGCGAGTCGAAGGTAAAAGGCGGCGACCTCCTGCAAATCCTGCTCGTCCAGGATCTCGATGCCGATCATTCGATTGCAGGCCTCGCGGTTGGCGGCGAGAAGTTCGTTCAGCTTCAGATGCAGCGCCACGCTGTCCTTGTTCTGACTTTGCTGGATCAGAAAAACCATCAGAAAAGTGACGATCGTCGTGCCGGTGTTGATCACCAACTGCCAGTTCTCGGAATAGCGAAAGATCGGTCCCGAGCCGGCCCACACCAGCACAGTCAATAGCGCCGCGCAGAACGCCACTGGCGAACCGGCGCCCCGCGTGACCGCGGAGGCAAAGCGATCGAAAGCAGTGAGCCAGATCGAGCGCGCGGCATAGGCCGCACTGCTCGTGCTGGGTACCGAACTCAGGGCGGCGCTGGAGTGCAGTTCGCTGCCGACGTTCGGATTCATGCTGCTCTCGCTGCGTCGTGCCGGCTTGACCCTATTTGCGTTTTGCCAGCAGCTCTTCCTTGCGCGCAGCGAGTTGGGCGCCGAGCGCCTTCATGTCGAGCTTCGTTGCGCGCGCCTTGGGGAACATCTCGTTTTGCTCTTCCTTGACGTGGTGCTTGACGTACTCCGAGAGTACCTTCACCTTGGCATCGAACATCTCGCCGTCGGGGGTCCGGCCGTTGTCGAGCTGCGCGATGAGGTGCTTCATCGTTGCATGCTCGACTGTCGCCTCGGGCACCAGTTCGCGATCCTTCAGCGCCTTTTTCACGGCCGGATAAAAGATCTCATCTTCGATCGTGGCATGGACGCTGAGCTCCTTGCAGATGTCGGCGGCAAGTGCACTCTTCTTGCTTGCCGAGCGTGCCTTCTCGTACTGGCTGAAAAGGTCGCTGACGTGTTTGTGATCAGCCCGAAGAAGGGCGGTAGCTTCGCGCGCCGGTTTGCTCTTTGCAGTCGCCATGTCGTGGACTCCTCGTGGTTGTGGGTTGACGTGAGCGAACTATCGCCCGTCACGCCAGCGCCCCCCATCAGCCGTCGTGCCGCAAGGCTGTAGGCGCATTCCTATTCCGTGCGGAGCAGCGCGTCGCCGCGCCAGCCCGAGGGGAGAGGCAACTTCCTTATCCGCGCTTCAACCGCGTTGCCGCGTGTTCGATCGTCGCCTGCAACTGGTCTTGTGACACCGGCTTCGTCAGGTGCGCGTCGAAGCCCGCCGCACGCGTGCGCTCGCGGTCGCTTTGCTGTCCAAAGCCGGTCACTGCCGCCACGTAGATCGGGTGCGTGATGGCCTTGCGCAGCTGGTCGATGAGGTCGAATCCGGACAGGTCCGGCATGTTCAGATCCATCATCACGAGCGCTGGATCGAACACCGGGCCGTGGCGCAGCGCATCGGCCGCGGTGTACAGCGCGTCGCTCTCGTGGCCCATCAGCTGGAGCAGGATGACCATCGAATCCGCAGCGTCGCGGTTGTCGTCGATCACGAGGATGCGCAGGCTTTCGCTGCGCGCCCCCGTAGAAATGGTGTCGTCTCGCGATTGCGGGGCGGATTGCAGGCAGGGCAGCGCGAGCTTGAAGGTCGCGCCACGGCCGCGGCCCTCGCTTTGTGCGGTGAGGCTGCCGCCGTGCATTTCGGCCATCCTGCGCGCGAGCGTCAGCCCCACGCCCAGACCGCTCTCCGACGGGTCGCGGCGCAGCCCGTGCTCCTGAACGAATAGCTCGAAAACGTGCTCGAGCGATGCCGGCGCAATGCCCTGCCCCGTGTCGCTGACGAGGGTGACGCAGCTCGCCCCATCGACTTGCACCGTGAGCGAGACCTCTCCGCCCTGCGGCGTGTAGCGGGCCGCGTTGATGAGCAAATTCTGCAGCACCTGGGCAAGCCGGCTGGCATCGGCGCGCATCGGGATCTTCTCCGGCACGTCGACATGCAACCGGTGCCCGCGCGCCTGCATGACCGGTCTTGCGGCTTCGACGCTGGTGAGCACGACATCGCGGTAGTCGATCGGCGCAATCCGAAGGGAGATCTTGCCGGTTGCGATGCGTCCGATATCGAGCAAGTCGTCAACCAGACGCGTCAGATGACGAGCCTGGCGATCGATCACGTCGCTCATGCGCTGCACGATCGCCGGCATCGTCTCCTGCATCTGGATCACGTTGATCGCATTGCGGATCGGGGCCAGGGGGTTGCGCAGTTCGTGGGCCAGCATCGCGATGAACTCGCTCATGCGGCGACTCGTCTGCTCGAGCTCGAGCAGGCGGCGCGGCCCTGACAAGTCGCGCGTGACGACTGCAAATCCGCGGTGCATTCCGTCATGGCCGCGGACCGGCGTGATGATCACGTTGGCCCAGAACAGCGAGCCGTCCTTGCGCATCCGCTGGCCTTCGATCTCGACGCGTCCCTCGGTCAGCGCGAGATCCAGCTCTTGTGCCGCATGGTCAGTGGCAGCTTCGGCAGGATCGACGAACATCTGCACGTGGCGCAGCAGCACCTCGTCGGTCTTGTAGCCCATGATCGCCTCGGCACCCGCGTTCCAGGTCAGCACATGGCCGCCGGTGTCGAGCATGATCAGGGCATAGTCCCTGACCGCTTCCAGCAGCAGTCGAAGCTGCTCTTCGCTGCGGCGCAGCGCCTCCTCCTGCTGGCGGCGCTCGGTCAGGTCGCGCGTGACCTTCGCGAAACCCTGTAGCCTGCCCTGCGTGTCGCGCAGCGCGGTGATGACGACGCTGGCCCAGAAGCGCGAGCCGTCCTTGCGGATGCGCCAACCTTCGTCCTCGAATCGCCCGCATTCCCGCGCTCGTTGCAGCTCCTCGTGCGGCCAGCCTTCGGCCACCTTCTCGGCCGGATAAAAGCGCTCGAACGATTGGCCGATGATCTCGCTGGGCAGGTAGCCCTTGATGCGCTGGGCGCCAGCGTTCCAGCTTGCGACATGGCCGCCGGTGTCGAGCAGGAAGATGGCGTAGTCGGTGACGCTGTCGACCAGCAACCGGAAGGGTTCGTCGGCGAGCTGGCCTGAGGGGGGAGTCGGTGGCGGGCCGAGTGAGGAGTCGCGCTGGGTCATCGGGCTGCGGGCGGGCAGGTGCGTTTGGCGTGTGAATCTCGTCTCTGGGGAAGCCGCCGGGCGGCACCATCGCACAAGCATGTGGGGGTGGCCTGAAGCTCGCGCCGATTCAAGGTTGCACCCTCGAAAGTGATCTTAGTCGAGTTCGCGCCAATCCGAGTTCACCGCATCGGCGGCGTTCAATAGGGACCTGGCGAAGTCGTGGCTGTAGCTGGGTTGGCGTCGGCCATGCCAGCGGTGGTGTGCGTATGCATCACGCAGTGCGCGCCGGGGACACCTGCGTGCAGCGCGGCATGTGGCGCGAAGCCAGCCGGGTTGAACGGCCAGTGAGCGTTGTCAATGATGTTGCCCTGCAAGTCGACTTTGAGCAGGCTCGACGCCGTGACCTCGCAGTAGTGAAGTCCGAAGGGACTGTTCAGGAAGCGCTACGTGTCCTCCGGCCCCGGCACCCGAAGCGAGATGTGGTTGTAAATCAGCTCGGTCCAGCCGATGCGATCGAAGATGCGACGTGCGCTGCGGGTCGCTTCATCTCGCGGCACTCTAAACTTGCGTCGCCGAACGACTCTGCGGGGCTGCGCAAGATGATCCGAATCGT
>JBDTSN010000013.1:0-13302 GCA_039931145.1 Burkholderiales bacterium
AGCGCAGCGACGTGTACTTGGTAGTGCGCCAGTCCCGCGTTAGCGGGTTAGTCCAACTCCGCCTATGTCCTGCAGGCCATAGTCTGAACAATCCGACGGCACTCGAACGACGCGTCCACCCACGGCCGGGAAAAGACTTCGCGCTCGTGGCCACAGTACCGGCGGGCGATGGGATCGACATTGTCGGAGCCGCGCAGTACGTGCGCGCAGTCGAAGTCAATACCAAGACTTGCGAGTTCGCGATCACGCTGGCCGAAGACTGGCGTGGCTGCGGGCTGGCCAACAGCTGCTGGCCACCCTGGTGCGCCGTGCGCGGCGCGATGGCTACCAAAGGATGGAGGGTTGGGTGATTGCGGAAAACGCACCCATGCTCGCGTTGGCGCGAGAACTCAAGTTCACGCTGGAGCCGGTGCCGGGGGACGCCACCGTGGTGCGCGTGCAGCGCGCACGGCAGCACACAAAGCGCACGCCGCCGCGACGCACGAGTCGACGAACAGAGCCGTAGAGGACGGGCACTGGCAACGGCAGGTCGATAGCCTCCTGCTTATGCGCTTATTGCGGCGACAACTGACGCACGTAGGCTGCGACCGGAGCTCTTACTTTCGAGCGGAAGTCAGTTATTTTTTCGCCGCCTTCTTGATGACCTTGCGCGGCGCCACGACAGCCTTCTTGGCCACGGCGATCTTCTTGTGCCGCACGGCGGCGCGCTTGGCAACTGCGGGGCCGACCACGTCATCGACCCCGCGCACAGCGCCGGCCAGTACGTCCTCGACCCTTCGCGCGTCCTTGCTGCCGGCGCGACCCGCCGCCTTGATCGCACTCTTGATGGCAGTTTTTGCAACTCGGCCCACGTTCTGACCCGTTTCGATCGCGGCTTCCACGACGCCGTCGACCGTGCGCCTGGCCACCGAGCTAAGGTCTGCGCCCACGGCCGTCGCATGCTTGACGACCGTCTTGACGGTTTCCGCCGCGGCCCTGGCAACGTCGCCGCCCACCTCGTTCACTCCGAGCACGACGCCTTTGGCGATGCTCTTGGCACTGGCCACCAACCCCGTCCCCACCTGCTCGGATGCCTGCATTGCGCCCGCCACAACGTCGCGCACCACAAGCGCCACCTCCTCGGCGACGGTCCCCGCGCCAGCGAGGGCGCTGGAAACTGCCGTTCTGACGAGCACGACGATTTCACCCTCGATCCTGGTCAGTGACGTCAGGCTTCCGGCAATCCCGTCTCTGACCGCACTTCCCGCTCGGCCCAGCGGGACAGGAACCACTACCGGCGGCAGCTTGGCTGGCCGCGATGCACGCCGGGAGGCGGCTGGCGCCTTCGCAGACTTCACGGCAGTGGTGCGCGCTGCGCGTGGTGCTTGCTTCTTTGTTGCCATGTGGACTCTCGCTCTCTTCATCGTTGTGGGCAGTCGGCGCGTTCGCGCCATCGACGATCCGTGTCGCCATGTCCCCCGCTTGGGGGAGCGCATTCCCTACCTTGGGGTGGACTCCCCCCAACGAAGGTTGCAGGTACGATGGCGCCGGCCGAACCTGTGCGTCTTCCCATAACCAATACCGGAATTGCCAAGAACACGCACAACAGCCAAGTCATCAACCTGCGCTTGGACGTGCTCAGGATCGCACTGATCGAGATCGCGATGAATCTGCCGACGGACCATGCACGACGTGCGGCAATCGCGATCTTGAAGCAGGTTTCGCGTTGGCTGGACGAGGAGACCATCGGCAAGTCAGCGGATCGGGCCATGGCGGCCGATCTCGCGCCGCTACTGGCATCATTGAACCGAACGGATTCCTAGTCGCACGCCCGGATCGCACACGCGTTGTCAGCGCAGTCGCAACACACCGCCGAGCACGGCGATTCCGGTCCCGATCACAGCCTGACCGGTATTCAACCAGCCCACCGGCCATCGTTTCTACTCTAGTATTTAAGTCTGCCGCCGGCAAAATGCAGACATCCCGCATCTTCGACTGGATTTCAGACAGGAGCTAAACAAATGGACCAAATCATTCGGCGCAAATTCCTGATCGGCGCTGGGGCAGTCGCAATGACCGCGGCGCTACCGGCCGCAGGTCTGCGCAGTGCGCTGGCGGCGGGCAAGATCAAGCCGACGGACAGTGACGCGCTGTTGGTGATCGACGTGCAGAACTGCTTCGTGCCCGGCGGCAGCCTGGCGGTGAAGGGTGGTAACGAGATCGTGCCGCTGATCAACGAGATCGCCAAGCGCTTCCATAACGTCGTGATGACGCAGGATTGGCACACCGCCGATCACGTGTCGTTCGCCTCGCAGCACGAAGGGAAGAAGCCGTTCGAGACCATACAGCTCAAATATGGAACACAGGTTCTCTGGCCGGATCACTGCGTGCAGGGAACCGAAGGCGCGGCTATCGTCAGCGGTATCAGCATCCCGCAAGCCGAGCTGATCATCCGCAAAGGCTTTCACAAGGACGTGGACAGCTACTCGGCGTTCCTCGAGGCCGACCGCAAGACGCAGACTGGGCTGGCGGGCTACCTCAAAGCGCGTGGCATAAAGCGCGTGTTCGTTTGCGGACTGGCGACCGACTACTGTGTGGCATGGTCGGCGCTCGACGCCCGCCGCTCCGGGTTCCAGGCTGAGGTGATCGAGGATGCATGCCGCGGCATCGACATGAACGGCTCCGTTGCCAAGGCCTGGGCGGATATGGCGAAGGCAGGCGTCAAGCGCATCCAATCCGCCGATATCGAGATGGTGGCCTGACAGACGCGGTCGTGAGGAAGTGGCGAGCCGTGAGCTCTCCATTTTTCTGCCGATCTGAATGGCCGCATATGCCCGATCGGGTACACGCCGCAACGTAGGCAGGCGAGATCGCCATCTGGCGCCGAACTCGGCGCTGTAGATATGCTGCGCCGAGTGTCATCTCCGCGGGCTGCTCCTGCGTTCAAGTATTGCTGGGCGTTGCTCAGCCTGGTGCATTACATGGTGGCAACTTTGCCATTCCAACAATCCGAGGAAACCGAATGAAGAAGACCCTGATCGTCGTCCTTCTCGCCGCCATAGCCAGCAGCAGCGCCTTTGCCGCCAATGCAGATTGCGAAGCCAAGGCCGTCAGCAAGGATGGCAAACCGCTGGCCGGCGCTGCCAAGACAAGCTTTATGAAGAAGTGCGAAGGTGACGCTGCGGGCACTAGCACCTGTGAAGTCAAGGCGGTTAGCGAGGACGGCAAACCGCTAGCCGGCGCTGCCAAGAACAGCTTCATGAAGAAGTGCGAGGCCGACGCCAAGCATTGAGCAAAGCGCCTTCAGGCCATGCCGCGCCGCAACTAGTGGGCGGGTCGCCGAAGGGCTGCTTTATGAAGTCGAGCCATGGGCGCGCAGCGGCAGTTGATCGCTGCGCGAACATCGTTTGGCCCCTGCTCCGCACGAACCGGTCGGGCGGTACTTGCCTGTCACTGCAGCCTCATCAACGGCCAAACAAGCTCACGCCCTGAGCTTGTGGTCCCCCATGCTTCCCACAGCCCAACTCTGAAACGGTGTGAACATGGCAACCGCCCTTCCTTCAATCCGCTCGCGCATTTCTGCCGCGCTACGGAATTTGCGCGCCGTGACCAAGACCGCCGACAAAGAACTCACGCTGGCACCATAGGGGTCGGTTGCTGTCCGTCAACCTCGACCATCGAACTTACGGTGTCGGACGCATAGCGGGCACGAAGCGCACTTGCGGGCACAGCGCCAACGCTCCTCCGGAAGGTACTCCTGCCATCCGCACGGCGCCCAACGTCGTCATGCGGCGTCGACTGATCGAACATCTGCTGCTCTGGCCAGCGAACCTGCGCAGCCGTCCCACGGCGGTCGTTCGTTACTGCCCGTTGATTTACTACATGCATCCACGCACCTGCTACAAATCGAATTCGTCGGCGTAAATCAGGCGGTGTTCCAGTCGCGGAATGTCGATGCCGACGAACGCGATATCCATGTGTGTGGGATCGCCTTCGAGCATTTCCCATTCCTCCACCGTTACCCGCCACCCGCTCTGACCGCGACCGGGACGAGTCAAGGGAATCTCCTCGCCGGCGTCGAGTTCCGCCGCCCAGGCGGCTTCATGGTTACCGGGCCCGGTGCCGCGCAGCGTCAGCCGCGTCGTGACAACCGTCTCCCAGCCAAGATCGGTATCGATAAGCGGGTCACGACGCTGCAAGCTCGCGACCAAGTAGCGATTCTGGTCCACGGCGCTGGCCAGAGCGGCAACGGCATCCACGACCTGTCCGCGCTGCGTGCGTACCCCCACTGTTCCGCTGACCACCACGCGCACGTGGCGAGCATCGGTGCGGCTGACGCTAGTAAGCCGTTCCGGTGGAACTTGCACGAAGTCACAGCGCACCGGAGCCGACAGATGGCAGCCCAGGATGCTTTCCGGCTGGTAACGGCACACGGCCAGCCGCAGGAACGGCCAGAAATGTTCGCCTGGATCGAGGGCGACGTCGACATACCAAAGTTCGCGCGCCGCGTTGTACTGCGGTTCGTATCCGACGACGGTGACGATCGGTTGCCCAGGGAAGGAAACCAGTGGCAACTGCGCCGCCGGCTTGACGGGTTGCCCTGGCCGCACGCGGTCGTCCACCCCAGCGCTGTGCAGCAGGTCGTCCAGCTGCAGCATCGACATCGCCCGCGGTGCGACGTCCGCGCTCATCCAGATCGGATCAGCCCCCCACTTGCTGACGAACGGGAAGCCGGTCTGGTCTTCCGTGGAAGGACCGAAGTCGTCGTTGCCGCCAGTGGCGAGCAGCACGCCGAGCAACTCGCCGTTGCCGCTGGAGAACCACGGCCGTTCGAGGTAGATGCGCACGCCGGCGCGACGGCCGTGGCGTCGCGACATCGGCTGTTCGGGCTCGGGAGCGTCGGACCAGCGGAACAGCGGAATAACCGAATGCACGATCGGTGCTGCAGGGCGCGCGGACGACGGGATCGAAACCTTCATGACGGGGCCGACCACGCTCTGACCGTCGTCGAGTGGACTGTCGTCTACCGCGGCCAGCAACGCGGGCCGGAAATACTCGCGGAAGCGGGTGGCCGCGCGGAAGCGATAGTCGACGGGCCGGTGGCGGGTGTCTCCGAATTCTTGCCGCGCGTTGTGCACACTGATCTTGCCGACTGTCGGCACGATTGCTTCGACATCAGCGTTGCCCAGCAGCGCCACGTCCTCATAGGGGCGCACATGCGTGCGGAACGCCGCGGCGCTGGACGGCAGGTCCTGCCATTGCGGTAGCGACAGATCGTCGACGCGGTCAGTCCATGTGGCCTCCGCGGTCAGGCTGTCGGTGCTCGGGCCGTGCAGGTCGATCGCGCCGAACAGATGCACGTGCGTCGCGCCTTCGGCGCGCACCGGCATCAGGCGGATCGGACGCGGCGCTTCCAGCGGGCGGTCGACAGCGTGCACCAGCATCACGTCCTCGAACGGCGACAGCCCCCACAGCCAGCCGTCGGCAGCCGCTTCGGCGACTTCGGGGTTGTCGCGCACCGAAGGCGGCAGGCTGCGCCACGCGCCCATCAGGCCGAGTTGGTCACGGGGCAAACTGCTGCCGAGGCGGAAGGTCTGGATGTCGCCCGGCGGCAGCGCGATGGTGACCACACGTCCTTCGACGCTGCCGTCCAGCTCCGCGCTGCCGGTGAGCACCAGCCGGAACGGCTCGATCTCCGGCCAGGTGCCGCCATAGGCCGCGGTGAATCCCTCGGCGCCAAACGGGAACGGCAGCGCGCGGTCCTGGCCCGCTTCGGTGAACATGATCGACAGGCCGCGCGCCATGGGGTCGGGGAGGTACGGCAGGCCGAGTTCTTCTACGTCCTGCACCACGGTCTGGCCCGGGGCGGGCGCTTCGCCGACATCGAGCGGCAGCGTCTTAAGCGCTGTCGTTGGCGTTCCGACGTGAACGATGTCGACATTGGGCTGCAGGATGCGATTGGGCGGATCGTCGATGTCGGCGCGATCGAGGTCCTGGAACGTGCCGTTCTCGCGCAACGCCCAGCCGAGCATCTGCGTGTGGCTGGACTCCGAGGTCGCTCCGATCGCGAGGTCGAACATGCCGTGCAGTTCGGCCTGCATCTGGCTGATCTTCGGCGGGGCGAGGTGGCGCTCGCTGGTGCCGCGATAACCGATGTCGTCGATGGCCGCCGTGGCCGTCGCGGCATAGGCCACCGGGTTGCTGACCGTGAGGGCGAGCGTGTCGGGGTTCTGGACCACGCCGGATCGGATGACGAGCACCCGCAACGACTCGCCCTCGGTGTAACGCTTGCGCGGAACCAAGGCCGGGCTCGGCACCGGGTCCCAGCGCAGGAAGGGATGCAGCGGTGTGACCGTCTGGCGCGCGCGTACGATGATTTCGTGGATCGGAACGTTCGTGCCGATCCCCACGGCTGCGGCTTGTGAGCTCACCAGCGCAGCCAGGTCCCGCGCTCCCCGCAGCGCGACGTCGGCGATGAACGGTTGCCCCGTATCGGAGAGGGCCCTGACGATCGCCGTCGTCACCAGTGTCCGACGGCCGAGTTGCGCATGCAGCGTGGCCGCGGAGCCGCGTGCCGCGATGGCCGGCCGGGCGCGGAGCCGTTCCATGACCAGCGGCCCCAACTCGGGGTGCGCCAGCAGGCTGCCGACGCCTTCGACGCTGTCAACGCCGGCCACGGCGGGCATCGTCAGCAGGCGACGGCGCTCCAGCGTCGCGTGCGTGGCCACGCGCAATGCGTCGGAGGGCAATGCAGCGACATCTGCCTGCACGGGGGCGTCCGCCGGGCCTGCAGCCAGCATTCCGGCGACTCCGTCCGGCGGGGACAACGGATCCGGATTCAGCGGATGCGGGCGCGAATTGCCGGCCAGATCGACGGCCCAGGCGCGGAAGGCATAGTGGCGCCCGTAGCGCAGACGCGGCAACGTGCCCGACTCGACCTCGTTGCGGATGCGGATCGGGTGCACCAGGTCATCGGTCGGCAGATCCGGTGTGTCTTCCGCCACCTCGTCGCCGTTGTCGTGGCGGACGCGCTTGCCTGGGCGGGGCGCCGACAGGCTCCAGCCTTCCCAGCCGAACAACGCATCGTGCACGTGCACCGGCGCCTGATCTACGTTGGGGGTCTCGTGCGCTGCGCTGCCCTGCACGAAGCCCTCTTCGCGCAAACCATCGAACACCTCGCCAAAGCCCTCTACGGACAGGTACGTCAGCCGTTGGTGAAGCGATGCCCAGCGCCTGACTTCGTCATCCCACACTTCGACTCGGAAGCCACGTGTAACGTCTTCGGCATGCAGCTCCGGTGTGCTGCCGTTGTCGAAGTCCGCTTCGAGATCGTTCTGCCGCTCCAGCCGCCGCTGGATTCCCAATGCCTGCTGCGTGGCGGCCACCGTGAAGCCGCCAGAGCGCATCGCCGGCGTGGCGGCGTTGACCGGATCACCGTTTTGCTCGATGTGGAGCAACCGTGGCAGCGTCCACAGGAACCGTTCGGTCTTGAGGGCGCTGCCGTCGGTGTCGAGTGTCAGGACGCTGAAGCGCTGCTCGTCGCCCAGGCGCAGCGCGCCCTCGGACCAGTCGCTGCCGGAGGGGGTGCTGACCACGTCGTCGCCGGCAGGTTGGCAACGAACGCGGGCGCTGCGACACGCGCCAAGATCGCCGTCGATGGACACGCGCGCCGAAAGCCACTGCGATTGCCGGAGTCGCGCAGGTTCGAAAACGCGCAGGTCGATCACGAGTCCCAGTCGGCGCAGCAGGGCCGGATGGTCGCCGGCCATTGCACAGCGTTCGTGGAATTCGGGCTCGGGCGACGGGATCGGTGCCACGGTTGCACCCGGTGTCGGCCTCGACTCGTAGGGCAGTTGCGACTCCGGTCGCTCGTAGTACCGGCGGCATCGGTGCAACTCCAGGGCAACGCGTTCGAGCCAGTCCTGCTGGTCGGCCACGAACCTTTCCACGTTGGCAAGCGGCTCGCGGCTCTCGATGACTCGATCCAGGTCAGCGGTCATTTTCGATTCGTCGTAGACACGACGGACGTCCCGCCCCTCGCCTGCGATGTGGTAGTACTCCTTGCTGGCGATCATCCGCGACAGCTGGTCGGCCAACGGATGATCCTGCGGACGTGGCGGCGTGGTCGGGTCGGCGTAGATCGTCGCCATGTGCAGGTCGCGGGCGATGTCGTGCACGGTGCGCGCTGCAAAACTGCGCCAGTGCCGGTTCTCCCATCGGGGGACCGCGGGCGCCGAGACCGGCGTCGAGGGCGGAAACAGGGCGCGCCACAGCGATGCGTCGATCGGATCACGCAACGGTTCGCATTCGATCGTGCCGCCCTGGTCGAACAACTCGATGACCAGCCGCGTCCGCGCGTTGTCGGCCCAGTCCAGGAAGAGACGGGACTGCAGCAGCGTGCTGCCGACGTCTGGGCGGATCGTCGGCGAGAAGAACAGCGACACATGGAAATCGCGGTCCGCTGCCGCCGAATACGGCAGGGCACAAACAATGAAGTACTCGGTCGCCATGGCGTCACTCCCCGCCGAAGGCCAAGCAGTAATCTGTCCAGGCCGTGGATTTGCCGCCGCCGGCGTCCATGACCTCAAGGAACGACGGGTCGCCGCGTGACCCCGCGAACACCCGCTGGGCGCTAATATGCACCGACTTGGAGATGCCGATCACCGATACGTTGACGGTGATGCTGGCCTGGCCGATCAGCTTGCCCGTGGGCGGCTGATACAGCAGTTCCATGTAGAGTTCGATCGCGGCTGAAATCAGGCCCAGCACATCCACCTCGCCGCGCAGGCGGAAATAACCCGCTACGGAACCTTTTTCGCTTTCGAGCCGGATATAGACGCCCAGCATCGCCGATACCGACCCCGAGGCCACGCCGAAGTCGACCGCCACGCAGGCGCCCGCTTCGAGGCCTACTTCCAGCACTTCCAGGCCGTGTGCGGACGCGCGTATGCCAACCCAGCCACCGCCGCCGAGGAACACCACGGCGATGGTGAACGGCCGTTCGCGCGTGCAGAAGCTGAAGCCGATGCTGACCGCCTTGCCGATGAACGGAACCAGCACGTCGGCGCCGAGCGACAGGTTGGTAATGCTGAACGCACCCAGCGCCAGGTTCGGCAGGGCAAGGGTGAAACCGGCAGTCATGCCCTCTGCGGTGACTGCGAGGTTCGGTGGATCGGAGAAACCGTCGAGCGGGATGAGGTCCTTGATGTCCTCGACGAACGACAGCACGCCCTTGAACTGGATGTCGTGCAGGACGATGTCGACTTCGGGTTTGCCGGATGTC
Source organism: Burkholderiales bacterium (assembly GCA_039931145.1). Lineage (GTDB taxonomy): Bacteria > Pseudomonadota > Gammaproteobacteria > Burkholderiales > Burkholderiaceae_C > CAIKUF01. The sequence continues at coordinate 9,263 of JBDTSN010000013.1, forward strand.
CCCGCCTTGAACATGAAACGGTCGAACGATAACTCCAGAAGTTCCGCTTCCGGGAACAGGTGCAGGGCGAAGTCGTGCATCTCGGCCATCGCTTCGGCACTGGACTTGCCGTCGAATCCGGTTTTCGCCTCGATCGCGAACAGCAGGCTGTCTTCCTTCATTTGCAGCAGAGGTGCGTGCTCGTTGGGCCAGGACGCGAGGCGGGGCTTCCACTCGAAGCGGATGCGCGCCAGCGCGCCGGATTCGGCAAGGCCGGTGACGTAGCTGTACATGTCCTCGACGAGATCGACCGTTTCGAGTACGACAGTGCGCAGGGCATTGGCTATCGCGCGCACGACGTTGGCCATGTAGGGCGGCAGATGGTCGGCAACGACCTCGAGTTTGGCGACAGTGTCCTGAACCTGGATCTTGAATTCGTCGAAGAGCAGCTTGACGGCCGCATCGGACTTGCCGTTGTTCTGGATCCGCGCGAGCAGCTTGGGCAGTTGCTTGGACAGGTCGTCGAACGGGCCTTTGGCGTTGGCGGCCGCATCCACCGCGGCCTGCGCCGCGGCCTGCAGGTCCGCGGTCTTGTCTGCGGCGCGCGCGACCATCCGGTCGGCTTCGGCGATGGCCTCGGCCAGCGCTTCGGCGGCACGGCCGATGTCCTTGACCAAGCCTTCGACGCGGCCGACCAGCTCGGAGATGATCTTCGGGATCCTCGGCAGGTCGCTGTCGAAGGTGACCGCCACTTCGCCGAGGTCGATCAGGCCGAACAGCTTCGGCGACGAACCCTTGAAGTACGACTTCGGGTCGAACGACTGCGTCGCCATGCCTGCAACGTCGCCGACGGTGCCGGTCAGACGCGACAGGCCACGGATCGGCACGTCAGGCGTCAGGAATCCCCCGCTCTTGTCGCTGCCGCTGGGGGCGCCGCCGCCAAAGCTGAGCACCGGCAGCGCAACCATCGGGTCGGTCGGGTGCTCGGGCTGTTGTTCTCCCTGCACCAGCACGCGCGCCCACAACTCTCCGCTATTGGCGCCGCCGGTGAACGCGTGCGCCTTGTAGGCGGGGTGATAGGCGATGGGCACCGGCCCGGTCGGGGACAACTGCTGCACGGCGGGAATAAGGACCTCTGCACTCGACATGCGCGGCGTTGACGTGCCGAGTTCCGCCTTGCCCAGGAACGCGAGCATCGATGCCGCGACCACGGTATCGCCGCCGGTCGCGGCCGGCGCGAACGCCACCCGTTGACCGTAGGCCGCCACCTTCCGCTTGGAATCGGAGGCATAGATGTTGTCGACGGTCGGGAAATCCTGGAACCGTTCGGACACCCACAGCAACGGCATTTCGGGCAACCGCACGAGTTGCCCCGCGTGGTCGCGCCCCTCGATGATGAATTGAAGCGGCTGCCCACCGACCTTGGGCCAGAAGAAGTTGTCCTGACTATCGCCAAAGCTCTCGCTCGGTTCGTCGATCACTGGCGTGACCAGCGGGAGAATGGTGACTTCGGTGAACGGCAGGTCGTGGTGGTCGGTGTAGGTCCGCCGGCGCTCGCCGATGACCAGAAGCTTGTGCTGATAGAGACCGGCGACCGATGGCGCGGCGCCCTTCATCTTGCGCTCGGTGATCTTCACCAGTGCTGTCTGGTGGCCCAAGGGATACAGGTAGCCCGGATACACCACGCGCACGTACTGGTCGCGGCCCAGCGGCGCGACATGATCCCAGGCGAGGATCGAAGGGATGTTGGCTTTGGAGTAAGGCCCTGTCGTCCAGGCACCGTGCAGATCCAGCCAAGCCCCCAGCGCGGACAGCCACAGCGAACGCGCGGCAATCGGCACCGGGTCGATACTGCCGTGATCGCCGATCGGCGTTTCCGACGATTGCCGCACCAGCATGTGGCGATCGCCGGCGTCGAGCGACATCCGGAACGGATCATTACCGTGACCCGGTCTGCCGGATGTTGGGTCCTGCCAATCGTCCTTGGCTGTCGTGTCGCGGTCGCGCGCCCAGATCGCACGGACGATGCGGCGGCCAGCATTGCGCTCGTCGCCGCTGACCGTGCCGTCGGCGTTCAGCTTGGCGTTGCCCAGCCGCGTATGCCAGAGCTCGACATGCGTCGCGGCGTCGCCGGCGACCGAAGGTTCGTTGGCATGAATCCACCGTGCCTCGCTCCCTGGCGAGAGCATCAGCCGGTAGGGCGCTTCGATGGCGGTCTCGTCCGGCGTCGGCAGATAGCTGAACCTCGGCAGCCGCCGCACTGGTCGGGGGATGACTCCGACAAGCCCGCCGGGCCCTAACAGGTGCTGATCCGGGAGCTTGGTGCCCCGTGCCGGGATTGCGGCGCGTGTTTGCAGCAAGGGGCGAAGCCTGCGCAGTTCCCGCGCCTGGAAGATGACACTGGCCAGCAAATCGGGCCGCTTCGCGTCCAGCGTGCGCAGCAAGGCGGCGCTGGCTTTCGACACCTCGATCGCGTCGCCCGACACCTTGGCGACAAGGCCACCCGGCAGCACCACGAAAGAATGCCCTGGTTGGACGATCGAAGGTCCCTCGCCGGTGCTACCGGCGCTCGGGGCGCTTCCCGGCGCGGCGAGTTTGTGAAGCGCCAACTCGAGGCGGGCCATTGCAGCCAGAAGTCCGGCGCGGGAAAACTCGATGGTCTCCCAGTCGGGAATAGTAAAGACGAGACGGCTTCCGCGTGCGGCGCGTGCGGCGACCGGAGGCGCAATGCGTGCATCTGGATCGTGGCCTGGGGGAAGCGGCTCGACGCCTGGCCGCTGGGTGTAGTCCAACTCGTTTGGCACGAGCAGCTTGCTGCCGACGCGACTCTCGTATAACGCTTCTTCGCCTATGTGCTGGAAGGCGTAACCAACCACAAGGATCGGACGCGCGAAGCCGTCAATCGGGCGGAGGTGGGCCGGTTGGTCCCCGCCGGTGACCAGTTCGCAGCCGACGGCATCCACCGACAGGGCCACCAGATCCGCAGAACGGACGAGGTCGACGTGGACGACGGGTTCGCGCTGTGCCGCACCTTCGGACGCAGCGAACAGGTCCGGCGCGAGCAGATGCAATCCGTGAGCGAACCGCAAGGGCTCAACTTGCACGACTCGAGGCTTGCCGGATCGACGTCCAGACCCCATGATGGCCTGCTCCTCGTCAGAACTACGCGGTACGCAGCTTGCAGCGTGCCGTACCCGATGCGCAACCCTTAAAGCTAGGGGGGCGACAGTTGCGCGACGACTCCGGGGTGAGGGACGAAGCAATCGGCACAGCAGCGCCTCACACACGCCGACACGGGCATAAGCGCGCGTCCTGTCTCGGCGCGGGCTCTCGCGGTCCGCGCCTCGCGGCATTCGCACTGCCTGCAAGCCATTCTCTACATTTCGACGACAGCTTCAGGGATTGGAATCCGAAGCTTTGACTGTCGTCCGATGGTCGGGATGAGCCCGCTACGTTCGCGATCAGCCATCCGATCAGCAGTCATCCACAACAGCCTGCGGGGTAGCAGTCATTGGCCGGCGACGCTCCCCGCCAAGTCCGCTCGATGGCCACAGTCGACTTCCTGGCATCTGACTGGCCCACAATTGCCGCGACGAGGCGCGCGCGCCGGCTGCATGCCGGAAAACACAAGATCGTGGAATTTTGTCTTGGCGGGCTGCATTCTGGTGCGCACTGGCAAAGGCGCACCGCGCCTCAGATGCCCGCTCTGATCGCAAATGCCGGTCGGGCTTGCAACAGCCTTCCGCGCCGGGACTCCGCTATCCCGCCGCCACGATCACATGCGCCTGAATCTTGCCGGTCACCGGGCCTTCGCCATGGCGGCTGGCGATTGCCTCCGTCGCGCGGTCCGTAGCGCGCTGAAGCAAGCTGGCGTCGCGCACCTCGATTTCGTTGCGCAGCGGCGTTCCATGGCAATAGGCGGTGGCGGCGTTGCGTGGCGAGGCCGCGCGACTCAACTCCTCTCGCGTCTCGATCTCGATGTCGGCGAACCCGGCGCGGCTCAATTCCTCGCGGATCAGTGCGATATCGTGATAGCCGTGCGGCGTGCGGGCGAGGAATCG
>JBDTSN010000014.1:0-12853 GCA_039931145.1 Burkholderiales bacterium
AGCATTTGCAACGACGAGCGGGCGTCTTTTGGCGTGATGAGCGGGCATGAGCGAAGGACTCTCAGGCTCTCAGGTCGGGTCGTCGCCGTCTTGCTTGCGCGCGAACACGTAGCCCGCGCCGCGCACCGTGAGCACGCGGCGTGGGGATTTCGGGTCTTCCTCGATCGCAGCGCGGATGCGCGAGATGTGAACGTCGATCGAGCGGTCGAACGCATCCATCGGATGGCCCTTGAGCGCATCCATGATCTGGTCGCGCGACAGCACGCGGCCCGGGCTCTGGGCGAGGACGACGAGGAGGTCGAACTGGTGGCCGGTGAGCTCGCACTCGCGGTCGTCGATGCGTGCCGACCTCGCGCCGAGGTCAATCTCGAGGCGCCCGAAGCGAAGTACTTCGGAAGCGTTGGGTTCGGGCGCGGCCCGACGCAGCAGCGCCTTGATGCGCGCCTGCAACTCACGCGGCTCGAAGGGCTTGGGCAGATAGTCGTCGGCGCCGAGTTCGAGGCCGACGATGCGGTCCGTCGGCTCGCCGCGCGCCGTCAGCATCAGGAGCGGCAACTGGCGCGTCGCCGGGCTGGCGCGCAGCTCGCGGCACAGATCGAGGCCGTCGCCGTCGGGCAGCATCAGATCGAGCACGAGCGCGTCGTAGGCCTGCGTCGCGAGCCGCATGCGGCCGGCGGCGAGGGAAGGCGCTGCGTCCACGGTGAAACCTGCGCTGCGCAGGTAGTCGCCGAGCATCGCAGTGAGGCGTGTGTCGTCGTCAATCAGCAGGAGTCGGGGATTCATGAATTCAGCGCAGCTCGAAAGGGACGCGCCCGGCAGCCTTGCCGGCGCCGGGCGCGTGATCAGGGTGTGTTGAATCTGGGCGACCCTGGTTCGCGGTTGGGGCGAGCATAGCCGCCCGCCCCCACCGACTGGCGTGCCTCAGCTCTTCGGTGCGGACGCGCCCTGATCCCTTTGCATGTGATCGCGGCGCTCGTCGCTGCGCGTCTTCATGCGCTCGGCGAACTTGGCGCGCTGCTCAGGCGTCAGCACATTGGCGACGGCGACCATCGTCTCCGTCATGCGCTTGCTCATCTGGTCGTGCTGGGCGAGCATCTGCTGGCGAAGCGATTCGGCGGCAGCCGCGTCGATCGTCGGCGCGCTGAAAATCGCGAGGCCTTGTTCACGCAGTGCACGGCCGGCCTCGAACTGCGTCTTCATCTCGGCCGCCGCTGCCTGCGTGATCTGGCGGATTTGCGTGCGCTGCGCATCGGTCGCGTCCAGTCCATCGAGCATGCGATCCGTCATCCGAGCGCTGCCCCCCATCATGCCGGGGCCGCCGCCCGACATCATTCCCGCGCCGCCCATGCCGTGGCCGCCGCAGCCCCCGCCACGGCCGTCGGCCCAGGCGGCGACGCCGACGCCTGCGGCGAGCGCGACAACCGTGGCAATCACGATTTTTCTGACCCTGCGCGAACGGCGAGGTGACGATGGCGACACGTTCGCCGATCCGGTGTTCGATTCAGTCATTGCTTGTCCCTACAGTGGCTGGCCCGATTGGCCATGAGCTCATGCTCGCGCGCAGCGGTAAACGGCCGATGCAGTCTGCGTAAAGTTGTGCGAAGCGACCGCTCTCGGCCGGCCAACGGCCCACATTCCCCCCGAATCGCGGGCTGTCCACACCCGTCGACTTGCGACACAATTCGATACATGAGCAGCCACCGCTACAAGTGGGACGACGAGACGAAGGACGACAGTCCGAGCGAGTTCTCGACCACGACCTATTCGACGTCGGCCGGTGCGTTTCACAGTACCTGGTCGCAGGACCAGCGCCGCTATCGGCGCACCGCGCGGCGTGTCGGCCTTCTGTGGGTGGTGCTCGCAGCGGTCGGCACGAGCGGGCTTCTCCTCTACGGCGTCGGGTACTGGCTGCGCCACTGAGGGCCTGCGCTGATCGGGTCGGTGTTCTCCGGGCGGCAGGCGCGCGGCGTTTGCCCTCACCTGCGATCTTTTGCGATTCCGACGACCCTCGTTGAGGAAACGCAACCACAGGCTCACGCCATGTTGCACGATGACGGCACGGTGGAGGGTGATATCAATTGCAATCGGGAATACAACGCGAACAGGTGCGCATCGGCGCGATCGGTGCGCCGGGCGAATTCACACTGCCGCCCGGCGCGTCCGGCCTCGCTGTCTTCGCGCACGGCAGCGGCAGCAGCCGCCTGAGCCCGCGCAACGCGTTTGTCGCCGAGGCCTTGCGTGGGCACGGCGTGGGCACCCTCTTGTTTGATCTGTTGAGCGCGGCCGAGGCGGCCGACAGACGCAAGGTCTTCGACATCGAACTACTTGCGCAACGCGTCGCTGACGCTCTCGACTGGGCGGCGCAGCACGACGCGGCAGCGCGCCTGCCACTCGGCCTGTTCGGCGCCAGCACCGGCGCCGCGGCGGCCTTGCGTGCCGCGGCCGAACACAGCGGGCGCGTCGGCGCCGTCGTCTCGCGTGGTGGCCGGCCTGACCTCGCGGGCGCGGCGGCACTTGCCCGGGTCGATGCGCCGACGCTGCTGATCGTCGGCGGCGACGACACCGACGTGCTCGCACTGAACCGCGAAGCGATGCGCCAGCTGCGCTGCCCGAAGCGGCTCGAGATCGTCCCCGGCGCGACACATCTGTTCACTGAGCCCGGGACACTCGACGCCGCCGCACATCTGGCTGGCGCCTGGTTCGCGAACCACCTCTCGTCACGGCGGGCCGCATGAAGGCGCTGCGCTTCGCCGATCGGGACGAAGCGCGCCGCGCGCTGGCGCAGCGGCTGGCGCAGATGAAGCTCGAGCCGCCGATCGTCGTCCTCGCGCTGCCGCGTGGCGGCGTGCCGATCGGCGCCGAGGTCGCGCGTGTCTTGAATGCCGGGCTCGACCTGCTGCTCGTGCGCAAGATCGGAGCGCCGTGGCAGCCTGAACTTGCGGTCGCGGCAGTCGTCGATGGCGATCGGCCCGAAGTCGTGATCGACGAGGCGATGCTCGGCATGCCCGGCGTCGATCAGGAGTACATCGAGGCGCAGTCGCACCTCGAACTGCTGGAGATCGCGCGCCGCCGCGCGCTTTATATGAAGGGCCGCGAACGGCTACCGATCGGCGGCACGACGGTGATCGTCGTCGATGACGGCATCGCAACCGGTACCACGGTGCGCGCGGCGTTGAAGGCGCTGCGGCGCAAGGGCCCCAAGCGCCTCATCCTCGCCGTGCCGGTCGCACCCGCCGACACCTGCCGCGCATTGCGCGCCGAGGTCGACGACCTCGTGTGCCTGTCGCAGCCCGAGCCGTTTCGCGCCATTGGCCTGCACTACGATGACTTCCACCAGCTCGAGGACGCGGAGGTCATGCAGGCGTTGGCCGCGGCGGACAAACGGTGACGGCCGTGTCGACTGGACTTGCCGCGCCAGGCCGCCGGATTCAGAACACCGGGCACGCACAACGACGGAGAATGAGCGAATGATCAAGGTGCTGATCGCAGTCGATGGCTCCGCGCCGTCCAATCGCGCCATTGAAGCGGTGGCCCAACTCGCCGAACTGGCGGGGCCGGTCAACGTCGTGCTGGTTCACGTGCGAGAGCGCGTCTCGCTCGTGGCCGGGTTGTCGTCGGCGACGCGCGGCCAACTCGAGCAGGCGCATCAACGTGAACAGGACAAGCTGATCGCCGCGGCACTCGACCACGCCCGCGGCTGCGGCCTCACGATCGGCACGACGCGCCGCGCTGAGGGCTCGGCCGCGCCCGAGATCGTCGCCGCCGCCGCCGAATGCGGCGCCGACAGGATTGTCCTCGGCACACGCGGCATGGGCGCGATCGGCAGCCTGTTCCTGGGTTCGATTGCACAGCGCGTCGTGCAGCTCGCCGACGTGCCGGTGCTGCTCGTCAAATAGGCGCCTCGCCGACGAAAGATGGCGACGCGCCGTCGTCGTTCAGGCCCTGCTCCAGCCCATAGCGCACGAGCGCGGCCGTGCTCGCAAGTTGCAGCTTGTCCTGGATGCGCGTCTTGTGCGTGCTGATCGTCTTCACCGATAAGTGCAGCGCATGAGCGATGTCGGTCAGGCGCTCGCCGGCGACGATGCGGCGCAGCACCTCGAGCTCACGATCCGAGAGCTGCGCGTGGCGTGGCACGCCGACCGCGCCATTCAATTGCTGCACGACGCGCTCGGCGAGGCTCGCCGTCACGTAGGCGCCGCCGGCGGCCACCTTGTGCACCGCTCGAACGAGCTCCTCGGACGCGCTGTCCTTCGTGACGTAGCCGTTCGCACCGGCCTTGAACGAGCGCAGCGCGTACTGCTCCTCGGCATGCATGCTCAGCACCAGCACCGCTACGCCGGGGTACTCGGCCTTGATGCGCCGGATCAGATCGAGCCCGTTCATGCCCGGCATCGACAGATCGACGATCGCGAGCGCGAACGTCGCCCGGCTCAAGGCTTCGAGCGCCTGGAAGCCCGAACTCGCTTCGATGATCACGAAACCGTCGCCGGTTGCTTCGAGGATTCGCTTCAAGCCCTCGCGCACGATGGTGTGGTCATCCACCAACAGCAGGCGCAGTGCGGCGCCGCTCGCTCGGCGTGTCATGGCACGGGCTCGCCGCCGGAAGCAGCTGCCGACGCAGCCGGGGCCGCACCAGCGGCCGTACCCGAGAGCAGCAGAAGCGGCGCGGGCAGATGCACGCTGAGCCGCCCGCCGCCGCCGGGCGGATTGTCCACCTCCATGCGCCCGCCGAGCGCAAGCGCGCGCTCGCCGATACCGAGCAGGCCGAAGGAGTCGTCCTTCGCCGTCGCGCGCTCGGGAAAGCCGACGCCGTTGTCGCGCACCGTCAAAACGATTTCGCCACCCGCGCGGGCCAACTCGATGCGCACGTCGCTCGCCCGTGCGTGGCGCGCGACGTTGGTCAGCGCCTCCTGCACCATGCGATAGAGCGCAATCGCGGTGCGCTCATCGATCGCCGCAACGGCTTCGTCGAGCGTGACCGTGACTTCGATGCCCATGCGCCGCGCCGCGTCGCGCGCGAGCCATTCGATCGCGGCGTCGAGCCCGAGGTCGTCGAGCATCAGCGGTCGCAGGTCGGCCGCGATGCGGCGCAGCGAAGCAACGGTATCGTCGAACATCTCGAGCATCGCGGCGATGCGCTCACGCATCTTCGTGCTTCGCGTGCCGGGCGCGAGGCTCGCCAGGTCCATCTTCAGCGCCGTCAGGCGCTGGCCGAGTTCGTCGTGCAGCTCGCGCGCGATGCGCCGCCTTTCATCCTCGCGCACCTCGACCAGACGCTGCGACAACTTGCGCAAGGTGTCGCGGGCGCGCTCCTGCTCGACGCTCTCGCGGCGGCGCTGCGTGGTGTCGCTGATCACCATCTGCAGCGTCGTGCGGCCATGGTCCGGCAGCGCGGCGAGCGCGATCTCGACGTCGCACGGCGTGCCGTCCAGGCGTTCGATGCGCTCGTGCAGCCGCGGCGCGCCGGCGTCTGCGGCAAGCGCCCGGGCGACCTCGGCGCGCACCGCGTCGCGCGAATCGGGGTGCAGCAAGTCGTAGATCGAGCGGCCCAGCAACTGCTCGGGCGACGTCGCGCCGAACAAAGCCAGGCAGGCCCGGTTGACGAATACGATACGTTCGGATTCGGCGATCCACATCGCGTTCGGCGACATCTCGACGACGGTGCGAAAGCCGCGTCGCAGCGCGTCGATCTCGAAGCGCAACCCCTGCTCGACGCTGAGATCACACATCAGCGCGGCAAAGTGGCGGCCCTTTGCGTACGGCCCGACGCCGTCGATTCGCGCGATCGTGACGGCGACCGGAAACTCCTCGCCATTCGCGCGCAGGCCCGTCGCCGTGGCACGCTCGGCCATCGGCTTCTCAGCCACGCCCGAGGCGCCGAACTGCTGCACGCTCTGCACATGGACTTCGTGAAAGCGCTGCGGAATGAAGCGCGACAAGGGGCTGCCGAGCGCGTCGGCCGCGCTGCAGCGGAACATGCTCTGCGCGGCCGGGTTGAGCCTGACGATGCGCTGCGCTTCGTCGATGTCGACGATCGCCTCGCGCGCGGCGCGCGCGATGCCCGCCATCGGCGAGTCCAGCCGATCGCGATTCGGCGCGACGTCAGTCGGCATCGCAATGCGTTGCGTGCGGGGCACACGCAGTCTCAAAGCTCACGTCGGGTTGCCTCCGGTCAAGGCCGCGCGCGCACGAGTGCGGGCTTGCTCATCGTATCGCGCGTTGCCGCCATTGCGGCGATGAGCAGCTGTTCAGACTATTCCGAGTGATCAATCAGATAACTCCGAGACGTAGACGGCGGACTCCGAGCCGATTGCGCGCCACTCGCTGATAGCCATTCAAGCCGCGGCGGGCGAAGCTCGGACCATGACTTGAGTTCGAAACAGAGTGATCGGCCAACGGAGCAGGGGGACGCGATGAGCATAGCCAAGCTGGAGTTCGATCACGCTGCCGGGAACGAGGCCGCTTGGTTTGTGCGTCGCGGCACAGGCACGCCACAAGATGGTTTGGCGGCGCTGCTTCGCCTGATGGGCGTCGACGAGTTCACGCCCGAGGTCGCCGCCCACATCACGACACGGCGGGTTCGCGCGGGGGTGGTGCTGTTCCATGAAGGCACGTGCGCGCAGTCGGTTTACTTCGTCGCCGTCGGCACCTTCAAGTTCATGCACACCGCGGAGGACGGCTACGAGCAGGTGCTCGGCTTTGCCGGCCGCGGGGAGATGCTCGGCTACGACGCGCTTTGCCAGCGCGAACATCCGACGACGGCCGTCGCGCTCGAAGATTCGACGGTCTACGGCCTGCCGATCGGCGATCTGTTCGGCTTGAGTGCGCGCGTTCCGGCCCTTGGGCGCTTGCTGCACATGGCGGCTAGCCGGCAGTTGCTGCATCAGATCGAGATCGCGCACCTGATGGCGGCTGTTTCGGCCGAGGTGCGCCTGGCGCGCTTTCTACTGCAGCTCTCGGAGCACATGGCCGAGCGTGGCCAATCGTCGCGGCGCTTGTACCTGCGCATGAGCCGGCGCGACATCGCAAGCCACCTCGGCGTCGCGCACGAGACGGTGAGCCGCTCGTTCGGTGCACTGGCAAGTTGGGGCTGCGTCGCGGTCAGCAACCGCGAGGTCGAGATCCTCGACCGCGAACGTCTCGTGGCCTGCGCAAGCAATACGCGCGGCCTGGCCGATCCGCGCCGGGACATCGCCGCCAACAGCGTGCCTCAGCGTCGCCAGGCCGCGTACGGCTGAGCGCGGCCAGTTTGGCGGTGCAGGCTCGAAGGCCTGGCGCGATTTCGTTCTCGAAGCGGCCGCGCATGTCGCCATGCACGTAGTAGCTCGGCCGTGGGCGCGGCCGGCGCCGGTCGAACGCAAAACGGGCCGCGAGGGCCCGTGTTTGCTTGCTGTCTGGCGGAAGAGGTGGGATTCGAACCCACGTTAGCCTGAAAGGCTAAACCAGATTTCGAGTCTGGCGCATTCGACCACTCTGCCACCCTTCCTGGATTCGCGTCGGCGGGTCAATTGCCGAGCGCCGAATTCTAGCCCGGATGCTTCGGCACGCTCGCCACGGGTTGGCAAGGTCGGCACGCAGCCTGCAGGTTACGCACCGGCCAGTGACGGACTTCTCTACAGCGCCAGCGTGTCAGCCCAGGTGTTGGCAGCCCAGCCGAGTGCGATGCGGCCTTCGATCTGACTCGCCGCGGCCGACACGCCGCCCGACCCGGGCACCGGCTTGAAGGTCTTCTCCGCCGCGTCGTACTGGTGCACCGAAGCCACGTGCATCGCTTCGGCGCCGGTCACGTAGCTGTAGCAGGTGTTCATGACGACCGGCGTCGGGCTCACCGGCTCGCCCTTGAGCAATTGGATGATCGCTGCTGCCGCGACCTTCGCATGCTGGTTCGCCATGTGGCCCGATTTGGGCATCGCCGGCGCCGAGAACGTCGAGTCGCCGATCACGTGGATGCCCGGATTGTTCTGCGCTTCCATCGTCAGCCAGTTCACGCCGACCCAGCGCTGGTTGACGTTGACGAGGCCGGCGGTGCGCGCCAGATCGCCAGCACGCTGCGGCGGGATGACGTTGAGTACGTCGGCCTTCACGTCTTCGAACTCGAGCTTGGCGACGTTGCCCGAGACGCTCTTCAGCACCGCATTGGGCCGGTACTCGATGATGCCCTTGTAGTGGTCCGCCCAGGCCTTCATGAAGAGCCCCTTCTTGGACGTGACGTCGGGATTCGCGTCGAGGATCAGCACCTTGGCCCGCGGCTTGGCGACCTTGAGATAGGCGGCGACGACGCACGCGCGCTCGTAAGGCCCTGGCGGGCAGCGATACGGGGATAGCGGGATCGAGATCGCGAACACGCCGCCGTCGGGCATGGCCTCGATTTGACGGCGCAACGCGACCGTCTGCGGCCCGGCCTTCCAGCTGTGGGTGATGCGCCCGCTCTCGACCTCGGCCTGCAGTCCGCCGACCTGATCGAGCATGAAGTCGATTCCCGGCGACAACACCAGGCGGTCGTATGCGAGTTCGCCGCCGCCTGCCAGACGCACCTTGCGCGTCGAGCTGTCGATTGCGATCACTTCGCCCTGCACGACCCTGACGCCGATCGCTTTCAGCCCGTCGTAGCCAAAGGTTACGTCCGAGATCTGCTTGAAGCCGCCGAGCACGAGATTGCTGATCGGGCACGACACGAAGCTAGCATTGCGCTCGACGAGCGTGACGTCGACGTTGCCGCCCCACAGCTTGAGATAGCGCGCCGCGGTAGCGCCGCCGAAGCCGCCGCCGATGACGACGACGCGGCCGATCGACGGCCCACCCGACATGCTGGGCGTAGCGGCGCAACCGACGAGCGAGGTGGCAGCGAGTGCAACGCCGGCACCGAGGATGCTGCGGCGGGAGGGATGAAGCTTGTTCATTGGTGTGGCCCTCACTTGCTGACGGGTTGAGCCGCAAAGTAGCCGGCGATGAGCTTGATCTGCTCGTCGCTGTAGCCCTTGGCGATCTGCTGCATCACCGTGGACGCTTGCGCGCCGCTCTTGTAGTCGGCGACGTAGGCGGTGAGCTTGTCCGCCGGCATTCCCGCCAGCGGCTTCATCTTGCCCTTCGCCTGGCCGTTCGTGCCATGGCAGTTGGCGCAGGTGGCGGCAAGGTTGCGCGCGAGATGCGCGTCCTGTGCGAGAGCGAGGCTGCTCGCCCCGAACAACAAAATTAGGGCCGCCGCGGGGCGGAAGACGTCGGGCATCGTGCTCTCCTGAAGTGAGGGGGGGGCGAGGTGCGACGTTCAGCCGTTGACACAGCTTCGCGCAGGGGCATTGTCCCTTTTTACGCTAAGGGCACAAGCTGCCCGAAGTGGCTATGCGTCCATCACGGCGCGAGCCGCGCCAGCCCGCCCATGTACGGGCGCAGCGCGCTCGGCACTTCGATGCTGCCGTCGGCCTGCTGGAAGTTTTCGAGCACCGCGACGAGCGTGCGGCCGACGGCGAGACCCGAGCCGTTGAGCGTGTGGACGAACTCGTTCCTGCCCTGCGCGTTCTTGAAGCGCGCCTGCATGCGCCGAGCCTGGAACGCCTCGCAGTTCGAGCACGAGCTGATCTCGCGATACGTGCCCTGCGCCGGCAGCCAGACTTCGAGGTCGAAAGTCTTGGTCGATCCGAAGCCGAGATCGCCGGTGCAGAGTTCAACGACGCGGTACGGCAGCTCAAGGCGCTGCAACACAGCCTCGGCGTGGCCGACCATCTCGTCGAGCACGTCGTAGCTTTGTTCGGGTTCGACGATCTGCACCATCTCGACCTTGTCGAACTGATGCTGGCGGATCATGCCGCGCGTATCGCGCCCGGCACTCCCGGCCTCGCTACGAAAGCATGGGCTGTGCGCGGTGAGCTTGATCGGCAGTTGCGCCGCGTCGAGGAGTTGCTCGCGCACGCTGTTCGTGAGCGAGATCTCGGAGGTCGAGATCAGGTATTGCTCGCTGCCGGCAGCGACCGCTTCGCCGCCAATGCCCTCCTCGCCGCGATAGACCCAGAACATCTGGTCGCGAAACTTCGGCAACTGCCCCGTGCCTTCAAGCACCTCGCGGTTTACGATGTATGGCGTGTAGCACTCGGTGTAGCCATGCTCGGTCGTCTGCATGTCGAGCATGAACTGCGCGAGCGCGCGATGCAGTCTGGCGACGGGGCCGCGCAGGAACGAGAAGCGCGCGCCGGACAGCTTGGCGGCGGTGTCGAAGTCGAGCCCGAGCGGCGCGCCGAGGTCGACGTGGTCCTTCACTGCGAAGTTGAAGCTGCGCGGGGTGCCCCAGCGGCGCAGTTCGACGTTGCCGGCCTCGTCCACGCCCACCGGGACGCTTTCGTGCGGCAAATTCGGCAGCGCCATCAGCATCGCGTGCAGTTCGATCTGGATCGCGTCGAGCCGCTCTGCGGAGGTCTTCAACGCATCGCCCAGCCCCCCCACTTCGGCCATCAGTGAAGCCGTGTCCGCGCCCTTCGCCTTGAGCTGACCGATCTGCTTGGACAGGCTGTTGCGCTTGGCCTGCAACGCTTCGGTGCCCGACTGGATCGTCTTGCGTTCAACCTCGAGCGCCGTGAACCGCGCCACGTCGAAGAAGGGCTGCGGCGCTTTGCGCGATTCGAGCCGGGCGACGACGTGCACCAGGTCCTTGCGCAGCAGGGTGATGTCGAGCATGAAAGGCGCGCCACCAAAAGGGTGGCTTGAGGTTGTTGGATGGGACTGAATTGTAGGCATCGCACCCGACAAGTTCGGCGCCAACTGCGCTGCCATATGACTGGCCCCGCCCTTCGGAACGGGCTTCGGCACAGGCTTCGGGGTCGAGCTAAACCATGCACACGAAGCTACTTCCAAAGAAAGTTATTGCAAATGCGAACGGTTCGTATTACATTGTGGTTCATGGAAGCCCGCTGACCACCCAGCCTCCAAAGGCGCACGGTCGGCACAGCATGCACAAGGAGCGCATCGTGGTTGTCTGCCTCTGTCATCGGATCTCGGATCGCGACATTGCACGCGCTGCAAGGGAAGGCTGCCCCGACTACGACACCTTGCAAGAGGAATTGCGGGTCGGGACGAGTTGCGGCTCGTGTGACGATTGCGCGCGCTCGGTTTTCGCGGCGTGCAGTTGCGCGGCCGGCGCACGCAGCTCGGCACCTGCCGACGCCCAGCTTGCCTTTGCCTGAGCGCAACACACTTTTCGCCCCTTCGGCGCGTCATGGCAATGACGCGCTATCCGCAATCGCGGGGCAAAATGCATGCTCCCCATTCAAGAGGAGTACGCAATGCAAGGTGACGCCAAGGTTCTGGACTTCCTGAACCGCCAACTCAAGAACGAGCTCACCGCGGTCAACCAGTACTTCCTGCATTACCGCATGCTCGAACACTGGGGCTTCGAGCGTCTCGCCAAGCACGAGCGCGACGAGTCGATCGAGGAGATGAAGCACGCCGACAAGCTGATCGAACGCATCCTGATGCTTGACGGCTTGCCCAACCTGCAAGACCTCGGCAAATTACTCATCGGTGAGAACGCGGTCGAAGTCCTGCAATGCGACTTGAAGCTCGAAGTCGGTTCGCAGGTGACGTTGAAAGACGCGATCGCGCACTGCGAAGGCGTACGCGACTATGTATCGCGCGCCATCCTGCAGGAGATCCTCGACGACACCGAGGAGCACATCGACGCTCTGGAAACGCAGATCGAGCTCGTCGCCAAAGTGGGCGAGCCCAATTGGCTGCAATCGCAGATGGGTTCGGGCGGCACAGGATCCTGACGACGAGGAATCCGACGCGCCGCGCCGGCTCGTAGGCGCGGTCGCAGGCGTGCCGCGCGCGACGAATGCGCACTTCTTCGTCTGGCTTCGCAACACAGTGATGCGCCTGCAACACGGCGCGTCTTCCCTCCAGGCAAACCGCAAAAAAACGTGGATGGGAATGCAACTCATCGATTAGTATTGCGAATCATTCGCATTCGTACTTCTTTCGATGATCACCGAAATCCACGCGCGGCGCGTCGGCTCCGCGCCCAACGCGCCAACGCATCGCCGTCGTTTGCTGCCAGCCGCAACCGTCGTCATGGCGCTGGCGCTGACCGCCGCGTTGGCCGCTTGTGGCGGCGGCGACGTCGCGAGCAGCACGCCCCCGCAGGCTGCTCCGCTCGATGCCCAGGCGGCGCTCGGCGAGAAGATCTTCAACGACACCTCGCTGTCCGCGTCTGGACGGCAGTCCTGCGGTACTTGTCATGTGGAACAAGCCGCGCACGGGTCGGACAACGCGCAGCCGGCTCAGCTCGGCGGCCCGGCAATGGATCGCCAAGGAGCCCGGCAGACGCCCTCTATCCGCTACCTCGCGACCAACACCGCCTTCTTCTTTGCCGCTGACGGAACGCCCACTGGCGGCTTCTTCTGGGACGGGCGCACGAAGTCTCTTGCAGACCAGGCCGGCAAGCCATTCCTGAACCCGGTCGAAATGGCCAACGCCGACAAAGCCGGGGTCGTCACCCGCCTCTCACGCGCGAGCTACGCCGACGAATTCAGCGCCGTCTATGGCGCCTCGATCTTCGACGATTCCGACGCCGCTTTCCAGCGCATCACGCTCGCGCTGCAGGCCTTCGAATTGCAGGCCATCGAGTTCCGTCCGTTCGACAGCAAGTACGACGCCTTTCTTCGCAATCAAACCACTCTGAGTGATCAGGAACTGCGCGGACTCGCCCTCTTCAACTCCCCCGCCAAAGGCAACTGCGCCGCCTGCCACCCGTCCGCGCGCGGCACGGACGGCTCGATGCCGCTCTTCACCGATTTCAGCTACGACAACCTCGGGCTGCCGCGCAATACGGAGCTGAGCGCCAACGCCGATCCGGCGCACTTCGATC
>JBDTSN010000015.1:0-12589 GCA_039931145.1 Burkholderiales bacterium
ACCGGTGCCGAGGCCGAAGCGACCACTGATCACATCGGTCTTCGGATCACGCAAGCAGAACACGATCCGCCCCAGGCACAGGGCGCGCAGCATGGTCTCAAGCACCATCCGCAGCACTTCGTTGAGCTTGAAGCTCTCGACCATGGCGTTGGTGATCTCCTGGATGCCGGCGGTCATCATCTCGGCCGCGTTCGCAGGTGTGTCGTTCGCGTCGGTGGCAAGGTTCAGGTCGATGTCGGCTTCACCTTGCCCGACGCAACGGACGGGATGCGGATGTGCCGGCGCGTCCAGCGTGGGCACGAAAGGTGCTTCCGGGTCGAAGGTGGCGCGCGGCGCGAACAGCCGGTACGTCGCGCCGTCGGGTTGCACCGCGAGCCCGATCGCCGCGGCCATCCGCGTGAGGTCGTCACGCGCCTCAGCGGCACTGCTAAGCATCTGCCGCAGCGGCGTGCCAAGCACGCCGCAGTAGCGTTGGGCTACAGCGCTCACCCTCGCCTCGGCCTTGTCGGGTTCGGTCTCGAGCAAGGTCGCGGCGATCTCGTTCGCGGCCGACGCCGCCCAGCGCAACCGATCGGCTGCGTGCACCAGCATGTTGCGCGGCGGCTCGCCGCGCGGCTTGCGCATGCAACGCTGCAAGGTGTCGGGCAGACCCCAGGAGCGCGCCACACCGAGGCCGAGTTCCTCATAGCTCATGCCGAGCACCTGGATCGACGCCATCTCTTCGCTGACGCGCGCGGCATCGGCAGCGATCACCTTTTCGACCTGGCTCGCTTCCTCGGGGAAGTAGAACTGTGTCAACAGGCGGCCGAGGTTTTGCAGCAGCGCTCCGATGAAAGCCTCCTCACCACCCGCGGACCTGCCGCAAAGGCGGCTTGCGAGCGAGCCGGCGAGCTGCGAGCGAAGGAACTCCGCCTTCAACTGATTCGCATGCGCCTTGTCCTGCATGTGTTCGAGCAGCACCAGGCTGAGCGCCATGTTGCGAATGCCGGCGAAGCCGATCAGCGCCACCGCGCGCGACACGGTGCTGATGCCGCCGTCGCCCACCTGCGCGTAGTGGGCGGTGTTCACGAGACGCAGCAGCTTGTTGGTCAGCGCAACATCTTTCAGGATCTCGGCTGACAGATTGGCGAGGCTTTCACTCTCCGAACTCGCGATGCGCTGAATGCGAATGACGGCGTCGGAAAGGGCCGGAAAGTCCGACTTGTGGCGCATCTTGCGCAACAGGAAGTCGAGCGTGCCCGAGCCGCCGCCGGCAACCGCCGGCGCAAGCGAGGGCATGTTCCACGCCTGCAACGCCTCGCGCATCGCTGCGGCGCTTGCAGTGCGCTGCGAAGTGTCGCGCGCGATGGCGCGCAGCAGGATCGTGCGCAGGGCATCGTCGACTTCGACTGGCATCGATTCAGGCAGCGCAATGTCTTCGTTCGCAGCACGCTGAAGTGCGCGCTGCGGGTCGCGCTCCTTGATGAGCGCGCCGCCGTTCAACATCTCGGCGAGCACCAGACCCGCGGCATAGATGTCCATGGTCGGCGTCGGCGGCTCGCCGCGCGCGGCTTCGGGCGAGATGTAGCCCGGCGTGCCGACGATGCGATGTGCCGCACCCGCTCCCGGTGGCCGGCTCGTGCTGCGCGCAGCGATGCCGAAATCCATCACCCGTGCGCGCCCGTCGGCGTCGACCAGGATGTTGGAGGGCTTCAGATCGCGATGCACGACGCCCGCTGCGTGTGCCGCCTGCACGGCGTCGAGCACGCCGATCATCAGCGAGACCGCCTCGCGCGCCGGCATCGGCGACTTGCGCGCGCGCAAGAGCTCGGCAAGTGTCGGGCCCGGGACGTACTCGAAGACGAGGTACGGCTGACCCTCGTGAACGTCGGCCTCGAACACCGGCACGATGTGGGGATGCGTCAAGCGGGCGACGCTGCGCGCCTCGTGGAGCCACTGCGTGACGCTGGCATCGGCCTCGGCGCAGGGCGCCACACTTTGGGAGTCGGCACGCATCAGCTTGACGGCGATATCGCGTTCCAGCCGCGCGTCATGCGCGAGCCACACGGTCGCCTGCGCGCCCTGGCCCAGCACACGGATGAGTTTGAACCGGCCCAGCATCGCGGGCTCGGCCGTGGACGCACTGGCGCTCACTGTCGACCCCGAAGCGTCAGACCGCGGCCGAATCTGTTCGCGCGTCCGGAGTGCGTGCTTCGCGGTCTCACGAAGTCTCGCCTTGCCCGGTGTGCATTGCGGCCGGGTCGCGTTCGGCGTCAGTGTCGGACTGCGGTGGCACACGCTTTGCACCCCGCACGTCGGTCACGGTCGGGGGTTCGACGTGTCCGCCCGAAGCCGTCGGCACGTCGGTTGCCGCGCCGCGCAGGGCTTCGCTCGCGTCGTGCAGCGCCTGCTTCAGATCGCGCTGCGTGATCGCGAGCACGCGGCCGTAACGCTGGACGACACCATTCAGCGCGGTGTCGAGCTTGGGTCGAGGCTGCAGGGTGATCGCGTCAACCGTTTCGTTCGCAGCGCTCGCGGCAATGCGCAGCAGATCGGCGTCGCCGTCCGGGTTGCGTACCGGCCGCGTCAGCGCCAGGCGGCGCATCATGTGAATGACTTCTTCGGCAAGACCCCAATGGCGTGCAACTGCAATGCCGATCGCTTCGGTATCGACGCCGAGCACGGCGAACGATGCGTCCTGTTCGCTCATGCCGCGCTGGGCCGGCCCCGTGTCGTCCTGCGGCTCTGATTGCATCAGCGCGGCGATCTGCGTCGCCTCGCCTGGGAAGTGGTACTGCACCATCAGGCGGCCGAGATTCTGGAGCAGCGCGACGAGGTAGATGACCTCGGGGTCGTAACCGGGCGGACGCAGCGCTTGCGCCGTATGGCCGGCGAGGCGCACGCGCTGCATCAGCTGCTTGAGGGCGACTGCGCCCTCCTCGTTCAACGGCCCGGGCCAGGCGCGCAAAGACGCTGCAGCATGGCGGACGCCGTTCACGCCGACAAGCGCGATCGTGCGGCGGATCGTCAGCACCGGGCCGTTGCCGGCAACCTGCGTGCCCTGAACCTGGGCCGTGTTGACCTGGCGCAGCAGCTCGAAGCTGAGCGCCATGTCGCGCAGGATGGGCTCGGCCATCTCGAAGGTGCGCTGGCCTTCGAGGCTCGCCAGGCGCGCCGCGAGGAAGCCAACGCCGGGCAGCGCCGGAAGGTGGCCGACTGTCTGCAACCGGTCGAGCAGCAGTGCGAGCGGCCCGCCGCCATCCTGCACCGCCGATTCGCGCCAGCCGTCGAGCGCGCGCAGCAGCGTGCGCGCATTCAGATAGCGCTGACGCGGCTGGCGCGCGGTGGCCCGGTTCGCAATCGCGCGCAGCGGTTCGGCGAGTGGGTATGGCGTTGTCCAAGGCAGGCGGACGATCTCGCGCCCGTGTGGCGCCATGCGCGCGATCACGCGGCCGGTATCGACCTCGTCGAGCGCAGGTGCACCGGCGAGCAGGTGGTGCAGCAGCAGGCCCAGCGACAGTACATCTCGCTCGGCGGCATCGCGGCGCAGACGAAGATGGCCCGGGTCGAGCGCCGTCGCGAGGCGGGCAGCGCCGCGCTCCGCCCCTTCGGCACGCGTTTGGAGCGCGCCGAATGCCGTTTCGGCCTGGGTTGCCTCGACGACGATATCGAGCGCCGCAACACGAACCCTTCCCGTCTCGTCGATCAGCAAGTGGTGCAGTTGCAAGTCCTGGTGCGCGACGCCGGCCTCGTGCGCATAGGCCAGGCCTTCGAGCGCCTCGCACGCCATGCCGGCGACCTCGATCGGCGTTGGCTTCGGGTGCGCGAGCAGCCATTCGGCAAGTGTCTGGCCGACCGAGCGCTCGACGACGACGAAGGGCCAATGATCCTGCACGCCGATCTCGGCCACCGGCGCGAGATGCGGATGGTTGAGTCGCGCCGCCATCCGCGCTTCGTGCGTCCAGCGCTCCAGCACGGCGCCGTCCTCAGGTTGCACCCGTGGCATCGAGAGCATGACCTGTTGATTCGCACGCGGGTCGTGAGCGAGCCAGGTCATCGTCGCACTGCTCTTGCCAAGCAACTGGCGCAACTCGAAGCGACCGAACATGCGGATCGGGTTAGCTGCGAGAGCGGGGGATTCGGGTTCGGCCGGAGGCATCGGGCGTGTAAGTAGGGGCAAGCCTGCCTACATTGAACGGCAGGAGCGGCGCGAGCCAAGGCGCAATCAGAGCCGGCAAAGGCATCCAAATCGTCGTGTCGGAAGTGTGGCGTGGCGGCAGCGCGGGCTTGCCCGCGGCCACGGGTCAAGCGCGAATGCTTTGTGTCAAAATCGTCTCGCCAACATCCCGCCCCGCCGCTTGTGCCCAAGGACAGACCTATGAGTAGTGAATCGATCAAACATGTTTCCGATGCCACATTCGACACCGATGTGCTGAAGTCCAGCAAACCGGTGCTCGTCGACTACTGGGCGGAATGGTGCGGCCCGTGCAAGATGATTGCCCCGATCCTCGACGAAGTGTCCAAGGACTACGGCGAACGCCTGCAGATCGCGAAGATGAACGTGGACGAGAACCGCGATGTGCCGGCCAAGTTCGGAATCCGCGGCATCCCGACGCTGATGCTTTTCAAGGACGGCCAGCTCGCGGCGACCAAGGTCGGCGCGCTCTCGAAGGCACAGTTGACGGCGTTTCTAGACGGTCATCTATAATCGCGTCTGAAGACACGGGGCTGACGCCACAAGCCAGCCCCCGTCGTCGCAGAGCATCAAGCCGACACGCCCCGACACCGGCGCGCAGGTCAGGCCCCCCACTCCAGTTTCTCCTCGCGCGGCAAACCTGCCGCTGAGTTTCTCGCAGCCGCGTTGCGGCCGCCCTTCGCAGTCGCGGTCGAACCAGGCCACTGACTGTCTCCCCCACAAGATCCGGCGCATCGCCTTCACTGGGACCCGTCCCCATGCACCTTTCAGAGCTCAAAGTAATCCACGTCGCCGAACTCATCAAGATGGGCGAGGCGCTGGAGATCGAGAACGTCGCCCGCATGCGCAAGCAGGAGTTGATGTTTGCGATCATGAAAAAGCGTGCCCGCGGCGGCGAGCAGGTGTTCGGCGACGGCGTGCTCGAGGTCCTGCCCGACGGCTTCGGCTTCCTGCGCTCGCCCGACGCGAGCTACATGGCGAGCACCGACGACATCTACCTCAGCCCGAGCCAGATCCGGCGCTTCAACCTGCATACGGGCGATGCGATCGAGGGCGAGGTGCGCGTGCCGAAGGACGGCGAGCGCTACTTTGCGCTCGTCAAGGTCGATCGCGTCAACGGCCAGACGCCCGAGGAGAGCAAGCACAAGGTGATGTTCGAAAACCTGACACCGCTCTTCCCGAAGGAGCAGTTCAAGCTCGAGCGCGACATCAAAGGCGACGAGAACATCACGAGCCGCATCATCGACCTCATCGCGCCGCTCGGCAAAGGCCAGCGCGCATTGCTCGTCTCGCAACCGAAGAGCGGCAAGACGGTGATGATGCAGCACTTCGCGCACGCGATCGTCGCCAACTACCCCGAGGTCTACCTGATCGTGCTGCTCGTCGACGAGCGACCTGAGGAAGTGACGGAGATGCAGCGCACGGTGCGCGGCGAAGTCATCAGCTCGACCTTCGACGAGCCCGCCGCACGCCACGTGCAGGTCGCCGAAATGGTGATCGAGCGTGCCAAGCGCCTGGTCGAGATGAAGAAGGACGTCGTCATCCTGCTCGATTCGATTACGCGCCTCGCGCGCGCCTACAACAACGTGCTGCCGTCGTCGGGCAAGGTGCTGACCGGCGGCGTGGATGCCAACGCGCTGCAACGCCCGAAGCGATTCTTTGGCGCGGCGCGCAATATCGAGGAAGGCGGGTCGCTCACCATCATCGGCACCGCCCTGATCGACACCGGCAGCCGCATGGACGAGGTGATCTACGAAGAGTTCAAGGGCACCGGAAACTGCGAGATCTATCTCGACCGCAGGATGTCCGAGAAGCGCGTTTATCCGTCGATCCTGCTCAACAAGAGCGGCACGCGGCGCGAGGAACTGCTCCTCAAGCCCGAGATCCTGCAAAAGACGTGGATTCTGCGCAAGCTCCTCTATCCGATGGACGAAATTGAGGCGATGGAGTTCATCCTCGACAAGATGAAGGCGACGAAGAACAATCATGACTTCTTCGACATGATGCGTCGGGGCGGGTGACGCAATCGCTATAATCTTCGGTTGAATTCGTATGGCAAGTGCTGCAAGGGGTTTGCAGTGGCTACCGACACTGAACGCGCATAGCGCTACCCAAGGACACCCAATGAAACAGGGCATTCACCCCCAGTACCGCGACGTATGCTTCGTCGATCTCTCGAACGGCTTCAAGTTCGTCACCCGGTCCTGCGCACAGACGCGCGAGAAGGTGACGATGGACGACGGCACCGAGTTGCCGATGTTCAAGTTGGAGACGACAAGCGAGTCGCACCCGTTCTATACCGGCACCCAAAAGAGCATCGATTCACTCGGCGGACGTGTCGAGAAGTTCCGCAACAAGTTTGCGCACCTCAAGAAGTGATGCGCCTTTCGCGACCTGATCAAGGCAGCTTCGGCTGCCTTTTTTGCGTCTGCGGCTGGCGATGTCCAAGATGGCCGAAATCGGCGTCGATCCGGTCCGCCTCCGGCCCGGAAACACGACTGCTTGCGTGTTGCTGCATGATTCGCGACTGCCCCGAAATGAAACGGCCCCAAGCTCACTTTGTTCGCGCCCCCATGGACCCGCAGGGGCCACTGCGTGGCCCTTGGGAGCATCAGTGGCTTCGTGCGGCCCGGGACCACTGACACGACAACGCCGTGACCACACCCAACCCTGCACTCGTGACGCAACGCGAGGCCAAGCGCCTGCCGCGTGTGCCCTTGCTGCTGTTGTGCGCTGCGTATCTGCTGCCGGGTCTGTTCGGTCGCGACCCGTGGAAGGCGGCCGACATCAGCGCATTCGGCTACATGCTGAGCATCGCCGAAGGGCACAGCGCGTGGTGGTCTCCGACGCTCGGCGGCCTGCCGCCCGAATCGGCCCTGCTGCCGTACTGGATCGGCGCCGTCTTCATCAAGGTCCTCGGACCCTGGCTCGGCGCCCCCTTGGCAGCGCGTATCCCGTTCGCAATCCTGCTCGGACTCGTGCTCATGCTCACCTGGTACGCGGCCTATCATTTGGCGAGAACCGAGGCCGCGCAACCGCTGCCGCTTGCCTTCGGTGGCGAAGCTACAAGCACGGATTACGCGCGCGCAATTGCCGATGGCGCGCTGCTGGCGCTGATTGCAACCCTCGGGCTGCTTCAGCTCGGACACGAAACGACGCCTGAGATCGTGCAGTTGGCAGGTGCCGCACTCTACCTCTACGCGCTGGGTTGCAGCCCGTTTCGCAAGCGCGCCTCGCGCGTCGCCGTGCTGTGCGCGTTGCCGATACTGGCGGCCAGCGGGGCACCCAGCGTGGCCTTGGGATTGGGCGTGGTGGGCCTCGTGGCGAGCGCCCGATCACGCTACGGAGAACTGAACCGCTTTGCGTGGTGGATCGTTGCCGCCATGCTGATCGCATCCGGCGTTGCGGCGCTGATGAGCGCGTGGGCCTGGCGCGTATCGAGCTTTCATTCGTTCCAGCAGTTCGGATCGCTGATGCGCCTGCTGCTCTGGTTCACCTGGCCCGCCTGGCCACTCGCGCTTTGGACGCTGTGGCGCTGGCGACGCCAGTTGTTGAGCAGGCATCTCTCGGTACCCTGGGGTTGCGCGAGTGTCGGCCTGATCGCGTGCATCGCGATGAGCAACGCGGACCGCGCGCTGATGCTTTCCCTACCTGCCCTCGCCGTACTCGCCGCCTTTGCGCTGCCGACGCTGAAACGCGGGACGTCGGCGGCGATCGACTGGTTCTCGATCTTCTTTTTCAGCGGTGGAGCGGTCACGGTGTGGGTCGTCTATGTCGCGTTGCAGACGGGCTTCCCGAACCAACCTGCGGCCAACGTAGCCAGGCTCGCGCCTGGCTACGAGAGTACGTTTTCGGCAATTGCACTCATCGTTGCGCTGCTCGGCACAGCGGCCTGGGTCTGGCTCGTACGTTGGCGCACCGGACGCAACCGGCATCCGCTCTGGAAAAGCCTCGTATTGCCTGCAAGCGGCGTCGCGCTGTGCCTGTTGTTGCTGATGACGCTGCTGCTGCCGCTGCTTGATTACGCGCGCAGCTACCGGGTGCAGATCGAGCGCATCGCTCGCCATGTGCCGCGTGCGGATTGCGTCGCCACGCTCAACGTGCCGCGTGGGCAGATCGCCGCGCTGCAGTATTTCGGCGGCTTTCAGGTCCAAGCCGTCAACGTACCGCAGAAGGCGCGCTGCGATTGGCTGCTGGTGCTCGAAACGCACCATCACGCACGTCGCGAAGTGCCGGGTTGGACATGGATTGCCACCGAACGTCGACCGACCGATCGCAGTGAGGCGACGTCCATCTTCCACCGCGACCGCTAGCCGGGTCAAGGGCGTGCAATGCGCATCTCGCGGCCCGCGACACGATGCGGGGAACCGATCTACCGCATGCCGGACGATGCCGTTACAGTCGGGCAGATTTATGGGGAGGCGCCTGCATGTAGACGCCGCTGCTTTTTCAACCTTTCCAGGAGATTGCGATGCACAAGTTCGACCCCCTCATTTCCCGCCGTACCCTCGTTCTCGGCGCCGCCGGCGGCGCAGCGTTTGCCCTCACGCCGCTCGCGTTTGCGCAGCAGAAGTTTGTCAACGTGCTGACCGGCGGGCAAAGCGGCGTCTACTACCCGATGGGCGTCGCGCTGTCGCAGATCTGGGGTAGGGCCTTGCCGGACGCGAAGGTCACGGTGCAATCGACGAAGGCCTCCGCCGAGAACCTGAACCTGTTGCAGGCCGGGCGTGGCGAGATTGCGTTCACGCTGGGCGACTCGCTGTCGGACGCCTGGAAGGGTGACAAGGAAGCCGGCTTTCCCAAGCCGCTGGACAAGCTGCGCGCAGTGGCCGGCATGTATCCCAACTACATCCAGATCGTCGCCAGCGGCGATGCGGGCATCAAGACGCTCGCCGATCTGAAGGGCAAGCGCATCTCGGTCGGCGCGCCGAAGTCGGGTACCGAGCTGAACTCGCGCGCGGTACTGAAGGCGGCGGGGCTCGCCTACTCGGACTTCTCGAAAGTCGAGTATTTGCCGTTTGGTGAATCGGTCGAACTGATGAAGAACCGCCAACTCGACGTCACGCTGCAATCCGCGGGTCTCGGTGTCTCGTCGATCCGCGACCTGGCGTCGTCGGTGCCTATCGTGCTCGTTCCGATTCCGCCCGAGGTCGTTGCCAAGATCGGTGACGCCGCGTACCAGGCGGCGGCGATTCCCGCCGACACCTACACCGGCCAGACGGCCGACGTGCCGACTACCGCGATCAAGAACTTCCTCGTGTCGCACAGCGGCGTATCTGACGATGCGGTGTATGCGATGACGAAGGCGATGTTCGACAATCTCGCCACGCTCGTCGCCTCGCACAACGCCGCCAAGGGCATCAAGCTCGAGACGGCAATGGCCGGAACGATGGTGCCGTTCCATCCGGGCGCCATCAAGTTCTACCGTGAAGCCGGTGTGATGAAGTAGCCAAGGCGGCGTGACCATGAGCGAAGCCCAATCCCCCGCGCAAGGCCAGCTGCACGCGCCTGAGCAGCAGCATTCCGCGGAGTTTGCCGGCGCGCTGTTTTGGGTCGCGATCGTCTTCTCGACCTTCCAGATCGTCACCGCGGCATTCAGCCCGCTGTCGAGTTCCGTCGTGCGCGCGGTGCACGTGGGCTTTCTGCTGCTCGTGACGTTCGTGATGCTGCCGCCGTTCAAGTTCAAGACACTGGGCTGGCTTATCGGGTCGATCGCCTTCGCCGTCGGCCTCTATCACTGGGTCTTCGAGGCCGACTTGATCCAGCGTGCGGGCGAGATGACGAGCGCGGACATGGTCGTCGGCATCATCACGATCGTGCTCGTGTTCGAGGCCGCGCGGCGCATCATGGGCTTCCCGTTGCCGCTGATCTGCCTGCTGTTCCTCGCCTACGGTTTGTTCGGTCAATACCTTCCGGGGCCGCTAGAGCATCGTGGATTCGGCATCGATCAGATCGTCAACCAACTCGGCTTCGGCACCGAGGGCATCTACGGCACGCCGACCTATGTGTCGTCGTCCTACATCTTCCTCTTCATCCTGTTCGGCGCGTTCCTCGAGCAGGCCGGGATGATCACGCTCTTCACCGACTTCGCGCTCGGCCTGTTCGGCCACACCAAGGGCGGACCGGCGAAGGTCTCAGTGATCTCCTCGGGTCTGATGGGGACGATCAACGGCTCGGGCGTCGCCAACGTGGTGACGACGGGGCAGTTCACGATTCCGCTCATGAAACGCTTCGGCTATAACGCCGCGTTCGCGGGCGGCGTCGAAGCGACGGCAAGCATGGGCGGGCAGATCATGCCGCCGGTGATGGGCGCGGTCGCCTTCATCATGGCCGAGACGATCGACGTCCCGTATGTCGCCATCGTCAAGGCGGCGACGATTCCGGCGCTGCTGTACTTCATCACTGCCTTCCTGATGGTGCACCTCGAGGCCGGGCGCGCCGGGCTGCTCGGTATCCCGAAAGACGAGTGCCCGGACCCTTGGGCTGCACTTAAACTGCGCTGGTACCTTGTCCTGCCGCTGGCGGTGCTCGTGTGGTTGCTGTTTTCGGGTTACACGCCGCTGTTTTCAGGCATGGTCGGCTTGGCGCTGACGGTGATCCTGATCTTCGGCGCGGCACTGACGCAGCGTTTCGGCGCGCCGGTGCTGCGGATCATTTTCTGGATCTTCATCGGCGTGGCTGCGTCGAGCTTCTTCGAGTACGGCATCGGCGCGATCATCGGCCTGGCACTCCTGATGGCCGCGGTGCTGTGGTTTGCCAAGGGCGGCCGCCAGACCTTGCGCGTCGCGCTCGACGCGATGGCCGACGGCGCGCGTCATGCACTTCCGGTGGGCGTTGCCTGCGCACTCGTCGGCGTGATCATCGGCATCCTGACGTTGACCGGCGCGGCGACGACCTTTGCCGGCACGATCATCGACATTGGCCGAAACAGCCTGTTCCTGAGCCTCGTGCTGACGATGTTCGTGTGCCTCGTGCTCGGCATGGGAATTCCGACCATCCCGAACTACATCATCACAAGTTCACTCGCGGCACCGGCCCTGTTGGAACTCGGCGTGCCGCTGATCGTCTCGCACATGTTCGTCTTCTACTTCGGCATCATGGCCGACCTGACGCCGCCGGTCGCCCTCGCCGCTTTCGCCGCGGCACCGATCGCGCGAGAGAGCGGCATGAAGATCGGCATGCAGGCGATGCGGATCGCGATCGCCGGATTCATCGTCCCGTACATGGCCGTCTATGCGCCAGCACTGATGCTGCAGACAGGCACCTGGTGGGATACCGCCTACGTCGTTTTCAAGGCACTCGTCGCGATCACGCTCTGGGGCGGTACAGCGATCGGCTTCTGGCTCGCACCTCTGAACTGGTTCGAGCGGCTGTGGACGTTCGTCGCCGCCGCCTTCCTCGTCGTGGCCGCGCCCGCAACCGACGAGATCGGCCTTGGCATGACTGTCGCGTTCTGCGTCTGGCACGCGGTACGGGTGCGCCGTCGCCGGTTGGCGGCAGCCTGAATGGATGTCGGCACTCGCGGCCTTGTGCATGGTCGCAGGCTCATTGCATGCAAGCCTGCCGATCAACGAATTCACGCTGCGCTGGACGCACTCGATAGAGAGAATCGAGTGGTCCGAGGACTACGAGCTTGCGGGACGCTGGCTGCACCTCTCGCGGGCACACGTTCGCGGCTCGGGCGCTGGCATGGATCCACCGGCCGGCGCTTGGCTGCAGAACGGTGTCTGGAGCTATCGCCTGGCCGACCCCTGGCGGCGTGAACTGGTGCTCGCGCGTTCGCCCTACGTGGCCGACTATGAACTGTGCTTCGCGGGCCACTGCCAGGCGCTATCGCACTGGATTCCCGTTTCTGCCGGGCCGACGACCTTGCTTCCTTGTTGAAAGGCACGATTCGCCGTTTGGTGCTACATCGCTGGCACTGACCGCCAGTCGTCGATCCTGAGAGTTCAAGCGCGCAGGCTTTCGGCCAGACGCTCAGCACAAGCGCGGCTCTTTATCGCGTCGCGCGCCTCGACCATCACGCGCAGCACGGGCTCGGTACCCGAGGCGCGAATCAACACGCGACCGTCTTCGGCAAGCTCGTTTTGCACGCGTCGTTGCTCGGACTGAAGGCGCGCATTCGCCGCCCAATCCGCTCCGCGGGCGATGCGAACATTGATCATGGTCTGCGAAAACAGGTTCACACCGGCCAGCAACTCGGCAAGGCACTTGCCGTTGCGGCCGATGGCCATCAACACTTGCAGGGCGCTGACGATGCCGTCCCCGGTGGTGTGCTTGTCGAGCGCCAGCAGATGGCCCGAGCCCTCGCCGCCAAGCGTCCAGCCGCGTGCATTGAGCTCCTCGAGCACGTAGCGGTCGCCGACCTTCGCCCGCACGAGCGGCACATCACGCGCCTTCAGCGCCTGCTCGACG
>JBDTSN010000016.1:0-12520 GCA_039931145.1 Burkholderiales bacterium
CGGGTCGCGGCCGAGCACCTTGTCGATCCTGGCGATTCCAAAGCCCTCGGCGCCGAGATCTACGCCGACGAATGAGGGCAGCTTGGTCGCGTCGGCACGCAATACCGCATCGACGAGCGCTGTAGGCAGCTCATGGCGCTGCGCCCTTGACACCGTGAGGGTCGGCACTTCGAGCGCTGCGCCCGCAGACTGCTTGAGGCTGGCAAGTTTTGCCTCGCCCGCCTTGCGCGCCTCGGCGGCGGCCATCTCGGCCGTCACCGCGGCGAGCACTTCGGGCTTCACCTCGGCGAAAGGCCGCATGTGCGCCGGCGAATAGCTCACGACGCGGCCCGCGACGAGTTGGTTGGGGCCGGTCTCGACGGCTTCGGTATTGCGCTTGTTGCGCAACGCTTCATTGCCGAAAAGCTGTTCGAGAAACTTCGGCGACGCCAAAGGCCCGCTAGCGCCTGGCGCAGGAGTGCGTAAGACGCCCTGCGCACGGCGCAGTTCGAGCTTGAACTTGTCGACCACGGGTTGCAGGCTGTCGGGCTGTTCGTACACGGTGTTGCTGAAATCTGAGGCGATCTCGGTGAACTTGCGCTGCGCGAGCTGGGTCTTGACTTCGCTTTCCAGTTCCGGACGCACTGCATCAAAGCTGCGCTTCTCGCCGCCGCGCACCCCTGTCAACTTGATGATGTGATAGCCAAAGTCAGACTCGACGACTCCGCTGACCTCGCCTGGCTTAAGAGCGAAGGCGGCATCTTCGAACGGCTTGAACATCGCGCCGCGGGAGAAAAAGTCAAGGTCGCCGCCGCGTTCGGCGGAACCCGGATCGTCGGAGTTCTTCTTCGCCAGTTCGGCGAATGAGTCCGGGTTCTTCTTGACCTGCGCGAGCAACGCGTCGGCCTTGGCATGTGCTTTGGCGCGCACATCCGCCGGCGCGTCCTTGGGGGCATTGATCAGGATGTGGCTTGCGCGGCGCTCTTCGGGTGTCGTGTAGCGGGCCGCGTTCTCGTTGTAATACTTGCGCAGATCCTCGTCGGAGACAGTGATGTCCGCCTTCAAGGTGTTGAGGTCGAGCAGGACATACTCGATGTTGGCCTGTTCGGGCGCCATAAACCGGGCCGCTTGAGCAGGATTCTTATAGTAGGCCTCGAGCTCGGCATCGGTCGGACTGACCTTGCCCAGATAGCTCTTGGCATCGAAGCGAAGCACCTGGATCTCGCGCTGCTGAAGCAGCGCGTCCATCGCCGTCGCGCTGTCCGACGCCGTCGGAAACACCGTCGCGCCAACGCCAAGCATGACCTGGCGGCGCGCGATGTCCTGCGCCAGACGCTGCGCGAATTGCTCTGAAGACATGCCCTGCTGCGCCAGGACGTCCTTGTTGACACTGCCGTCCGGATTGCGAAGAAACGCGAACTGCGGATCGGAAACAAAGATGCGCCGCAGCCGCTCATCGGTCGGCGCGAGGTGGTACTTGTCTGCAGTGACGAGCATCACGCGCTCGCGCACCAATTCGTCCAAGGTGCGCTTGCGCATCTCGGGCGTGTCGAGCAGCTTGACGTCGATCGTCGGCATCTCGCGCCGCAACCGCTCGATTTGCTGGCGATGCGCCGCGTCGAGTTCGGCCTGCGTGATGTCCTGCCCCGCAACCTTCGCCACCGTTAGCCGGCCTTCTTCCGCGAAACGACTGTAGCCTTCGATCCCGAAAAAGGCGAACGACGGCACGATGAGCACGACGAGCACGAACTGCATCGCGCGCATGTGCTTACGAATGAAATCAAACATCGAATGCCCTGAATCCGTAGAGGCCGCGAGTAGAGTCACGCGGCGCGCAAGACCAAACGCAACAAAGGCGAACCGAGGTTCGCCTTCAGCGGGACGTCACGTACTCGTGTGATTCTAACCGCGACGAGTTGCGCATCGACGCCCGCATGCGCGTGGCGCGAGCAGGCGTCGAATAGGTCCCGACATGGGTGCGGATGCGTGCGCCTCGCCTCGCCTCAGCGCTGCACTTGCCGTGCACTTACGCTGAATCGGCACTGTCGCGCTTGGCCCGGTTTTCACTGGTGGGTGCTGAGGGGCTCGAACCCCCGACCTACGCCTTGTAAGGGCGCCGCTCTACCAACTGAGCTAAGCACCCGGGCACGGTGCCCGCGCCGGGTTGCGCGACGCGTCCGGATGGCCGCACATCGCGAGGCGTGCGAACAATCAGTTCAGCGCGTCTTTCAGCCCTTTGCCGGGCCGAAACTTCGGCACTTTCGCCGACTTGATTTTGATCGCCGCACCGGTGCGCGGATTGCGACCGGTGCGCGCCGCGCGCTTGCTGACGCTGAAGGTGCCGAATCCGACCAACGAGACGCTGTTGTTCTTCTTCAAGGTCGCTTTCACACCGCCGATCATCGCTTCCAGGGCGCGCGTCGCAGCCGCTTTGGAGATGTCAGCCTGCTTGGCGATGTGCTCGATCAATTCGGATTTGTTCACGAAGGGTCCCCTCAGATAAGTGTCTCAACTGGAATTCGGATGGCAATCGCTCGCCGGTCTGTCGCCTGGCGTCTTGTGCGATTCATTCTGGTGCGATTCATTACAGCCGCGAGCCCCATGCGTGTCAAGCATGAATACGAATTCTAAGTGGATTCACCCCCCCGATTCCCGGGGGACGGCGCACGTATTCACGCTTGACATGCTCACGATCAATGCATTCGGTTCGACATGAATTGGCGCGTCACAGGCCCTGCGCAATCTCACGCCCGAGCTCCGCCGTACCGGCTGCGCCACCCAGGTCTGGTGTGAGCGGCGCGTGCGCGCCTGCAGCAAGCACATGTTCAATGGCGCCGACGATCGCGTCATGCGCGTCGCGATGACCCAGGAAATCGAGCATGAGCGCACCCGACCAGATTTGCCCGATCGGATTGGCAATGCCGCGCCCGGCAATGTCAGGCGCCGAGCCGTGCACCGGTTCGAACAATGAAGGCCAGGCGCGCGACGGATTGATGTTGGCGGAAGGTGCGATGCCGATCGTTCCAGTGCATGCCGGTGCGAGGTCGCTCAGGATGTCGCCAAAGAGGTTGCTCGCGACGACGACGTCGAAGGCTTCGGGCCGCAACACGAAGTTCGCGGCGAGGATGTCGATGTGATACCGATCCACGCTCACATCGGGATAGGCACTCGCCATGGCTTCGACACGTTCGTCCCAATAGGGCATCGTGATCGAGATGCCGTTGCTCTTCGTCGCCGACGTCAGCTTCCTGCGCGGCCGGCTGCGCGCAAGCTCGAACGCGAACTTCAGCACGCGGTCAACGCCAGTGCGCGACATCACCGTTTCCTGAATCACGATTTCGCGCTCGCTGCCTTCGTACATGCGTCCGCCGATGCTCGAGTATTCGCCTTCGGTGTTCTCGCGCACGATCAGCATGTCGATTTCCCCTGGCGCACGCGGCGTGCCGTCGCGCCGCACGAGTGGCGAGCGCACACCTGGCATCAGGCGCGCAGGACGCAGGTTCACGTACTGATCGAATTCGCGCCTGAATCGCAGCAACGAGCCCCAGAGCGACACATGGTCCGCAATCTTCGCCGGCCAACCGACGGCGCCGAAGTAGATCGCGTCGTGCCCGCCGATCTGCTCCTTCCAATCGTCGGGAAGCATCTGGCCGTGGCGCTCGAAGTAGTCCCAACTTGAGAAGTCGAACATGTCGAACTGCAGCCCGATGCCGAAACGCCGCGCGGCGGCATCGAGCACGCGAAGCCCTTCGGGCATCACCTCCTTGCCGATGCCGTCACCTGCGATCACTGCGATGCGATGGGTGGTCATGCGATTGTCCTGATTCGTTAATCGCCAATGCGCCGCGCTTTGCCTGGCCGGCGCACGGATGCCGTTACGAGCGCGACGCCGAGCGCGGTCAGCGCCAGCCCGATCGCCATCGCGACGGTGAAAGGCTCATCGAACAACATCCAGGCAAGGAGTGCCGTGCACGGCGGCACAAGATACATGAGGCTGCTCACCTGAGTCGCCGCGCCACGCTGGATCAACAGGTAGAGCAGCGAGCTGCCGCCCAGCGTGAGCGCAAGCACCGA
The DNA here is from genome assembly GCA_039931145.1 of Burkholderiales bacterium. Lineage (GTDB taxonomy): Bacteria > Pseudomonadota > Gammaproteobacteria > Burkholderiales > Burkholderiaceae_C > CAIKUF01. Next base: position 4,054 of record JBDTSN010000016.1, read on the forward strand.
CCAGGCCATGGCGCCAATAAGCTCCGGATCCATCACCATCGGTTCGCGCTCGAGGAGCGCGAACGGCAGCGTGACCACAAGCGCCGCCAGCATCTGCACCGTGCTTGCGGTGCGTACATCGCAAGGGCGCACAAAGCGCTTCTGGTAGAGCGTGCCGACGGTGATCGAGAGCAGCGCGATCATCGTCATCGAAAAACTGAACGCCGTCACTTCACCCGTGCCGAGCTTGCGCCAGACGACGAGCACGAGTCCGCCCAACCCGAGGGCGAGGCCCAGCCATTGGCGTGACGTGATGCGCGCAGCTGCGTGCTCGGCATCGCTGCTGGCGCCGGGCGTATGCAGCGTGACCCACAACGCAGTCAGCACCGGCTGCAATCCGACGAGCAGCGCCACCGTTCCGGCTCCCATGCCGACCTTGACTGCACTCCAGACGCCGCCGAGGTAGCCAGCCTGAATCAGGACGCCGACAACGGCGAGGTGAAACCACTGATCTCGGCTACGCGGCCAGGGCGCGTGCGACGCCGCAATCCACACGCCGAAACAGACGATGGAAAGCGCGTAGCGGGTGCTCAGGAAGCTGAGCGGAGGCGCGTGCGGCATGCCGAAGCGAGCGACGACGAAGCCGGTGCTCCAGATCAGCACGAAGACCCACGGCATCGCGCGCGCCAGCACCTTCGCGTTGATGGTCACGGCAGACTACTTGGCGTTGGCGCGGATCTCGGGCAGCGCCTTTTGCAGGTAATACACCATCGACCAGATCGTCAGTACGGCGGCTGCATAGATCAAGAGCGTGCCCCAGGTGTGCGTGTCAATCACGCCGAACAGCCGTCCATCGAAGAGCAGGAAAGGGATCGCGATCATCTGCACCACCGTCTTCAACTTACCCAGCATGTGCACCGCGACGCTACGCGAGGCGCCGATCTGTGCCATCCATTCGCGCAGGGCCGAGATCGCGATTTCGCGGCCGATGATGACGAAAGCGATGAGTGCGTGCACTCGGTTCAGATGGACGAGCACAAGGAGCGCCGCGCAGACGAGAAACTTGTCGGCCACCGGATCCAGGAAAGCGCCGAACGACGAGGTCATGTTCAGGCGCCGAGCGAGGTAGCCGTCGAGCCAATCGGTGAGCGCAACGATGACGAAAAGCACGGTGGCGAGCATGTTCTGCAGCGCCGGCTCAAGCTGCAGATAGAACACGCCGACGATGAGAGGGATCGCGACGATGCGCGCCCAGGTCAGCAACGTCGGTAGGTTGAAGAACATGCGGCGATTGTGCCGAACTTCTTCACCACCGCGATGCGCGCACCCTGCGCGCCGGCCGGCGCTGATCCGCGACGCTCAGTGCAGCGCGCGGTAGATCTCCTCGGCGAGTTCCTTCGAGATGCCTTCCACCGTTTGCAAATCCTGCACGCTCGCCTGGCCGACACCCCGCACGCCACCGAAACGCTGCAGCAGTTTTGCGCGCTTCTTCGGGCCGACGCCAGGGATGTCTTCGAGCGTGCTGCCGCCGGTGCGAACGCTCGCACGCCGCGCCCGCATGCCGGTGATCGCGAAGCGATGCGCTTCGTCGCGGATCTGCGCAATCAGCATCAGCGCCGCTGAATCCGGTGCCAGCGCGACCTTTGCACGGCCATCGGCGAAGACGAGTTCCTCGAGCCCGACCTTGCGCCCTTCCCCCTTCTCGACGCCGACCAATAGCGACAGGTCGAGGCCGAGCTCCTCGAACACTTCGCGCGCCATCGAAACCTGGCCCCGCCCGCCGTCGACGAGCACCAGATCGGGCATGCGCGCCGCACCGCTCACCGCCACGCCCTCGGAAGACTCTGCGAGCGACACGATCTTCGCGTAGCGCCGCATCAGTACCTGGCGCATCGCGGCGTAGTCGTCGCCACCGGCAATGCCTTCGATGTTGTAGCGGCGGTATTGGGCGCTCTGCATCTTGTGGTTCTCGAAGACGACGCACGACGCCTGCGTCGCCTCGCCCGCGGTATGGCTGATGTCAAAACACTCGATACGCAGCCGCGAAGGCTCTTCGCAAGACAGGTCCAGCGCTTCGATCAGCGCGCGCGTACGTGCTTGCTGTGAGCCTTCTTCGGCAAGCAGCCGCGCCAACGCAAGCTCGGCGCCCTGGACCGACATCTCGAGCCAACTGCGACGCTGGGCGCGCGGCTGATGCTGAACGCTAACCTTCACACCGGAATGCACCGAAAGTGCATCAATCAAGCGACTGTCGACCGCGTGGCTCAATACCAGCAACGGCGGGACGTCGACGCCGACATAGTGCTGCGCGATGAACGCTTCCAACACCTGCACTTCGGGCGTGAGATCCGCGCTCTCGTCGGCGCTGTCTTGTATCGCATCAGTCGCGTCGTCGCCGGATAACGCTTCGGCGCCGTCCGCGGTCGCGCGAAGCCCCGTCGCTTCTTCCACATGCGCCGGGAAGTACGGCCGGTCTCCCAGGTGGCGTCCGCCACGAACCATCGCCAGATTCACGCAAGCACGCCCACCGTGGACTTTGACGGCGAGGATGTCGGCGTCCTTGTCGAAGCTGGCACCTGAATTGGCCTCGACTGATTGCTGGTGCAATACGTTCGCAAGGGCCCGCAACTGATTGCGAATCTCGGCCGCTTGTTCGAACTCGAGCGCCTCGGCGTGCGCCAGCATCCGCGCCTGCAATTGCTCCATCACCTCGCCCGTCTCGCCTCGCAAGAAGGCCTCCGCGTGCGCGACGTCGCGTGCGTAGTCGGCTGCTGAGATATAGGCGACGCAGGGTGCGGTGCAACGCTTGATCTGGTAGAGCAGGCACGGGCGCGTGCGGTGGGCGAAGACGGTGTCTTCACAGGTGCGCAGCCGAAACGCCTTTTGAAGCAGGTGGATCGTTTCTTTCACCGCCCAGGCGCTCGGGTACGGGCCGAAGTAATGATGTCGCCGATCGACCGCACCACGGTAGTAGGCCATGCGCGGAAACGCCGCTGCAGAAGGCGATTGCACATCGCTCGCCGCACGCGCGGCGGTGATCTTCAGATACGGGTAGCTCTTGTCGTCGCGAAAAAGGATGTTGAAACGCGGAGCGAGCGACTTGATGAGGTTGTTCTCGAGCAGCAACGCCTCTGCCTCGGATCGAACGACTGTCGTCTCCAGGCGCGCGATGCGCTCGATCATCAGGCCGATGCGCGTTCCGGCGTGATTCTTCTGGAAGTAGCTCGCGACGCGCTTCCTCAGGTTGAGCGCCTTGCCGACGTAGAGCACCGCGCCCTGCGCGTCGAAGTAGCGGTACACGCCCGGGCGCGCAGGCAGCGCGGCGACTTCGGCGCGCAGTCGCGCACGCGCCGACTCGTCACTTCGCGTGGCTTCAACATTCGGCTCCGGCTTGCTCATCGAGGTCGATTGTGCCGCGCCGATGCCTGCACGACGGCTGCCGATAATGACCGCCATGACCCGGACGTGGGACGTGTTCTGCCGCGTGATCGATAACCACGGTGACCTCGGCGTCGCCTGGCGGCTTTGCGCCGATCTGGCCGGGCGCGGCGAACACGTGCGGCTGTGGGTCGACGATGCTTCGGCGCTTTCCTGGATGGCGCCTCACGGTCACGCCGGCGTGCAGATCGTGCACTGGACTGACCGGGCGCCAGACCTCACGCCCGCCGAAGTCGTCGTCGAAAGCTTTGGCTGCGATCCGCCTGCGCGCTTCGTGCAGCGCATGGCGGCGATGGATCCCGCGCCGCTCTGGATCAACCTCGAGTATCTCAGCGCCGAGCCTTACGCGGAGCGCAGCCACGGCCTGCTGTCGCCGGTGCAGGTTGCACCGGGCCGGGTGCTCGACAAGCGCTTTCACTTCCCCGGATTCACGCTGGCGAGTGGTGGGCTGCTGCGCGAACAGGGCCTGCTCGAAGCCCGGCGAGTGTTCGATCGCGATCGCTGGCTCCATGCACAGCGCATCGCATCCGGTCGTGGAGAGCGGCTCGTGAGCCTCTTCTGTTACGCCAATACCGCCCTGCCCGCATTGCTCGACGTGCTTGCGGCCGAGCCCACCTTGCTGCTCGTCACGCCAGGCGCATCGGCGGCGCAGGTGCATGCCCTGGTCGGCGCAGCGCAGCGTCGCGGCGCGTTGCGTGCCTGCTACCTTCCCTACCTCACACAAGTTGACTACGACTGCCTCCTGTGGGCCTGCGATCTCAATTTCGTTCGCGGGGAGGATTCCTTCGTGCGCGCGCAATGGGCGGGCAAGCCCTTCGTCTGGCAGGCCTACCCGCAGCCCGACGATGTTCGTCTGGTCAAGGTGGACGCTTTCCTCGATCGATTTCTAGCCGGCGTTGATCCCAAACTCGCCAAGCCCCTGCGGCACTTCTGGAGGGCCTGGAACGCAAGCGCAGCAACACCCCAGTCGCGCGCCGTCACGCTACCCGATGCACCAGGCTGGCGCGCCCGATGTGAAGCATGGCGGGATGCACTCACCGCGCAGCCCGATCTGGTGACGAAGTTGCTCAAGCACGCCGAGCAAACACGCTAAAATTGCGGGCTTTGTGCGCCGGCAGCATCGCCACGCATACGCAAGCGTGTCAAGCGTGCGCGCACAAGTCGCTTATCTTTGGTCACACACGCGCCAGCGACATGCGCAATGCCCCCGAACTCAACCCATCCAAGTGGAAAAGATATGAAGATCGCCCAGGAAATTCGCGCCGGCAACGTCATCATGAATGGCAAGGACCCGATGGTCGTCCTCAAGACCGAGTACAGCCGCGGCGGTCGCAACTCAGCCACCGTGCGCATGAAGCTCAAGAGCCTGCTCAGCAACTCGGGAACCGAGGTCGTCTACAAAGCTGACGACAAGATGGATCAGGTCGTGCTCGACAAGAAGGAGTGCACCTACACCTACTTCGCCGATCCGATGTACGTCTTCATGGACGCCGAGTACAACCAGTTCGAGGTCGAGGCCGACAACATGGGCGACGCGATCGAGTACCTCGAGGACAACATGCCAGTCGAAGTCGTCTTCTACGACGGCAAGGCGATCTCGGTCGAACTGCCGACCTCCGTCGTGCGCGAGATCACGACCCAGCCCGCCGTCAAGGGCGACACGTCGGGCAAGGTGATGAAGCCGGCGACGACCGCGACCGGCCTCGAGATCGCGGTGCCACTGTTCGTCGAGACCGGCGACAAGATCGAGATCGACACCCGCACGCACGAGTACCGCAAGCGGGTCTGAGCCCCGCCCGGCGCCGTGAAGACCCAACCGGTCGTCGCGGCAACGCTCGCGTTCGATGCCGAAGGCATCGCCTTCTCGCACGCCTACCGGGACCGCTACCACCCGCGCCATGGCGCACTCGCGCAGGCCGCGCATGTCTTCCTCGCTGGCAACGAATTGCCTGCGCGCTGGCGAGGCCGCGAGCGCTTCGTCATCCTCGAGGCCGGTTTCGGTCTCGGCAACAACTTCCTTGCGGCGTGGAACGCATGGCGGGCCGATCCGCAGCGCTGCGAGCGGCTGCACTTCATCTCGATCGAGAAGCATCCCTTCACCGCGACCGATCTGCAGCGCGCGCATGCGGCGTCGCTCTTGCCTGAACTTGCGCGAGCGCTCGTGCAAGCATGGCCGCCACTGACGCCGAACCTGCATCGCCTGGCCTTCGCCGATGGCCGCGTCGAGCTTCTTCTCGCACTCGGCGATATCGCCGATTGGCTGCCCGAGATCGTGGCCTCGGTCGATGCGTTCTTTCTCGACGGCTTCGCACCCGATCGCAATGCCGCGATGTGGCAGCCGCGAGTATTCAAGGCGCTCAGCCGCCTCGCTGCCCCGGGGGCGACTGCCGCCACCTGGAGCGTCGCCCGCGCAGTGCGCGAGGGTCTCACGGCCGCCGGCTTCAACGTACGCAGCGCACCCGGCAGCGGCGGCAAGCGCGAGATCACGCTCGCGCGGTATGCGCCGCGCTTCGAGCCGCGGCGTGCACCGGCGCGGATCGGCAGCGCGCCGACTGCAACCCAACACGCACTGATCATCGGCGCCGGGCTCGCGGGTGCCGCTGCCGCCTGGGCCCTGGCCGAGCAAGGTTGGCGCAGCACGTTGTTCGACCGCCGGAACTCCATCGCGTCCGCCGCGTCGGGCAATCCAGCCGGCATCTTCCACGGCACCGTCAATCCGCACGATGGCACGCACGCCCGCTTCAATCGCGCAGCCGCCCTCCAGGCGCAGGTGGCGGTCCGCGAGGCGATCACAAGGCATGGCGTCGATGGGCATTTGAATGGCCTGCTGCGCATCGAGACGCGCGCGACGCCGCAGGCAATGGCAGCGCAACTGCGCGCGCTCGGCCTGCCGCCGGACTACGTGCAAGCGCTCGGCGCCATCGACGCTGCGCGCTGGAGCGGGCTGCCCACGACCTCGCCAGCGTGGTTCTTTCCGGGCGGTGGCTCGATCGACCCGGCCGGATTTGCAGCCTCTCTGATCAAGCAGGCTGGCGACGCCGTCGCACTGCGCCTCGGCTCCGCGGTCGGAGCACTCCGTCGTTACGGCGGACGCTGGCAACTGCTCGGCGCCACGGGCGCCGTACTCGACGAAGCCGATGTTGTCGTGCTCGCCAATGCGTTCGAAGCGGCAACGCTGCTACAGGATGCGTGTTTGCCGATGCAGCGCATTCGCGGGCAGACGACCGAACTGCCGCTGACAACACCCGGCCTGCGATTGCCGCTGCTCCCTATGGCCGGCAACGGTTATGTGCTGCCACCCCTGGGTCGTGCGACGGCATTGTTCGGTGCGACGGCGCGGGTCGATGACGATGAGCCCGGATTGCGCGCGAGCGACCAGGCCCACAACCTCGCGCAACTGGCGCGCCTGACGGGCAGCGCACCGGCAGCGGAAGGCCTCGCGCTCTCGGGCCGCGTCGGTTGGCGCTGTACGGCGCCTGACCGCCTGCCGCTGATCGGCGGTGTGCCCGATCCGGCCGCGACGCCAGGCAGCAGAATGCGGCTCGACCAGCCGCGCAACGTTCCGCGCGCACCGGGACTCTATGTGTTCGTCGGTCTCGCGTCGCGCGGCATCACGTGGGCTGCACTCGGCGCACGCACGCTGGCGTCCCAGATCAGTGGCGCGCCGTGCCCGCTTGAGGCGAGCCTGCTCGACGCAGTCGACGCAGCGCGATTCGCGTCGCGCGCCGCACGCCACGCCTGAGTACGCACCGGGCATGAGCCCGGCGACACGCCCGCTCTTATGCGGGCTGGTTGCCCGCCGAATCGGAAGTCGCTGGCGCAGCCGCTTCGTTCGAGGTTTCGTCTTCGGGAGCGTCTTCGGTCTTGCCGACGACTGCTTTGCGCTGGGCCAGTTTTTCTTCCTTCTTCTGCTTCTTCAGCCGCTCGCGCTGGCGTTTCTCGAACGAATAGTTGGGCTTTGCCATGTGCCTGGTTTCCTCGCTGGTCGGTGCGTGATGGGGAATGGGGACAATCGCGAGGTTACGCTGTTTTTCGGGCGCACCAGGCGTGAAGCGATCAGAACTTGATCGTGCGCACACCACCGGGAGTACCGAGCAGGCAGACGCTCGCCCGATTGCGTGCAAAGACTCCGACCGTGACGACGCCGGGCCATTGGCTCAGCTCGGCCTCGAGGGCTGGCGGATCGGTGATCGTGAGGCCGTGGACGTCGAGAATCAGAGCGCCGTTGTCGGTCACGAATCCCTGGCGCGGCACCGGATGGCCGCCGAGTTCTCGCAGGCGGCGCGACACGAGCGCACTCGCCATTGGAATCACTTCGACGGGCAACGGAAAGCGCCCGAGCGTCGCCACGAGTTTGGACTCGTCGGCGATGCAGACGAAGCGTTCGGCCATGTCGGCGACGATCTTCTCGCGCGTCAGCGCACCGCCGCCGCCCTTGATCATGCAGCCTCTGCCGTCAATCTCGTCGGCACCGTCGACATAGACCGCAAGCGACTCAACTTCGTTCGCGTCGAGCACCGGGATGCCGTGCTTGCGCAGGCGCAGGCTGCTCTGCTCCGAGCTCGACACCGCCGCGGCGATGCGCTCGGGCATGCGGGCAAGCGACTCGATGAAGCAGTTCACCGTCGAGCCGGTGCCGACACCGATCACGCTGCCCGGCTGCACCCACGCGGTCGCGGCGTCACCCACCATTGCTTTAAGCTCGTCTTGCGTCATACGAATGCAGCCCTCCACGACTCGAGTGGCATCGATTATCGGCGTGCGTCCAGCGCGGCCCGAGGCAGCGGTTTGCGACAATCTCCCACCCTCATTGCGCGCTGACGATGTTCCCCGTTCCCTATCCGCTTGCGCGCGCCTTCCTGTTCGGGCTCGACCCCGAAGTCGCGCATGAAATGACGCTTGCCGCGATCGCGCGCCTGCAGAACTCGCCCGCGCAGGCCCTGTGGCGACAGGCGCGAATCGACGATCCGGTCACGCTCGCGGGCCTGACCTTCGCCAACCGCATCGGTCTCGCGGCCGGGCTCGACAAGAACGGCCGCTGCATCGACGG
>JBDTSN010000017.1:0-12493 GCA_039931145.1 Burkholderiales bacterium
AGCACCAGCGAGATTCCCAGAATCTTGGCGCTGAAGCCGATGCCCTGGCGGGCAAAGGCGAACGAGGCCAGGATCGAAAGCAACCCCCAGGCGTACAAGTGCAGGTCGAAGCCGGTCAATTGCGCGACCACGGTCTGCGTGAAGAAGCCACTCGTGCCGATGGTGCCGGCGACGAAGAAGTTGTAGCCGATGGTGGCGATGAGACCGGCCACCAGGCCGCCGGTACGGCCCAGGCCCTTGACCACGAAGGCATAGAACCCGCCCGCATTCACCAACTGCTTGGACATCTGCGCGTAGCCGACGGCGAAGAACAAAAGGATGATCGCGACGATGATGAAAGACGCCGCGGCGCCGCCCCCGTTGCCGAGCGCAATGGCGAGCGCCGCGACGACGACGATGCCGGTCAATGGCGCGACGGCGGCGAGAACGAGAAAGACAACGCCTGCGACACCGAGGACGTTTCTTTCCAGTTGGCCGGGTGCGGCTGATCCTGATCGATCGCCAGTGCTCACGTTGGTCATGATGGTGTCTCCTGGATCTTGTTGTGGCGAAGGGCTTGCCTGCGCAGCCGTGCGGTCGTTCAGCCGCCGACCGTCTTCAATGCGGCATCGAGCGCGTCGCACAGCAGGTCAAGCTGGGCGCGCTCGATCGTCAGCGCCGGCGAGAGGATGATGTTGGCGCCCGAGGTGCGCACCATCGCGCCGCGCCGGTAAGCGTCGCGCGCGACCTGCGCCACTTCCTTCGCGCCGCGCGGAAAGGGCGCCTTGGTCGCCTTGTCGGCAACCAGTTCCATGCACACCATGAGACCGATGCCGCGTACGTCGCCGACGAGGCGCGAGCGCGCGCCGATCACCTGAAGACGTTCGAGCAGGTACGCGCCTTCGCGCGCCGCGCCGCCGACCACGTCCTCGCGCTCGAGGATGTCGAGCGTCGCCAGTGCGGCCGCCGCGGCGACCGGGTGTGCGCTGTAGGTGTAGCCGTGCGAGATGGAGCCGAGCGTTGCGTCGGCGCCATCGAACACTTGCGCCACCTTGCTCGAGATGGCCGTCGCGCCGAGCGGCACGTAGCCCGACGAGATGCCCTTCGCGAGGCACCAAAGGTCGGCCTTCACGCCCCACAGCCGGGTGCCGAACATCTTGCCGGTGCGGCCGAAGCCGGTCACGACCTCGTCGGCGATCAACAGCACGCCATGGCGGTCGCAGATTTCGCGCACGAGCGGCCAGTAGTTGGCCGGCGGCACGATGACGCCACCTGCACCCTGCACCGGTTCGGCGATGAACGCGGCGACCGTGTCGGGGCCCTGGAAAATGATCTCGCGCTCGAGTTGCTGGGCGCAGATCTCGCCCAGACGCTCGGGATCGTCGCTGTACGGGTTGCGGTACAGCCACGGCGTATCGACGTGAAAGCATCCCGGCAGCAGCGGTTCGTACGGCCTGCGGAAGTTGGTGTTGCCGTTCACGCTCATGCCGCCGAAGTGCACGCCGTGGTAGCCCTGGCGCAGCGCGATGAACTTGGTGCGATCGCCCTGGCCGCGGCACTTCCAGTACTGGCGCGCGATCTTGAGCGCGCCCTCGACGGCGTCCGACCCACCGTTGCTGAAGAAGATGGCGGCCACGTCGTCCTCGGCCATGAAACCGACCATCCGCTCGGCGAGCTCGATCGCGCGCGGATGCGTCGTGCCGCGAAAGATGTTGTAGAACGCGAGTTCATCGAGCTGGGCGACGATCGCATCGCGGATTTCGCGCCGGCCGAAGCCGAGGTTCGCGCTCCACAGGCCGCCGACGCCGTCGACGAGCTTGTGCCCGTCCACGTCCCAGATCCAGCTGCCTTCGCCGCGCACGATGATGTCGGGCGGCGCGTCGCGCATCGCCTGCGGGTGCGCCATCGGATGCCACAGGTGGCGTGCATTCGCGGCCTTGAGTTGGGCCGTGTTCATTCGTGGGTTGTTCATTTCCATTCCTCGCAGGACAGCCTGAGCCGGGCGGCGATTGCGGCAATGCTGCCGTGCACGTCGCGCAGGTCGAAGTACTGCACCTGCATGCCGGCGTTCATCCCACCGGCGATGTTGCGAAACTGGTCGTCGACGAAAAGAATCCTCTCCGGCGCGAGCGCCAAGGCTTCCGATGCCGCCTGGTATGCCCTGATATCGGGCTTGAGAATGCCGGAATGCGTCGCGTCGACGACGGCGTCCAGATCGCGCAAGACCGCCATCCCCGATAAAAACTTCGGGCCGTAGAAGAGCTCGAGCTCGTTGGACAAGATGCCCACGCGCAGACCTGCCGCGCGCGTCGCCGCAATCAGTTGTGTGACGCGCGGTCGCACGGTGTGATTCGGGTCGGTCTGGCGCACGCGCGAAAGCATGGTCGGCGTATCCCAGCCGGGCTCGCCAAGCGCGGCGCCAAGTTCACTGGCACGCGCCGCCCAGTAGTCGCGTTCGGTGATCTCGGCGCGCAGCAGCGATCGCCACAGCAGGTCGGTCGATGGATCGATCGGGCCGAGCCAGGTGAGCGAGCCGGCGCGCAGGCCGAGCAGTTCCTCCGTCTCGCGATGGCACTCGAACAGTGAGGTGCTGATCACGGAGCCGAAATCGAGCAGCAGGGCTTGCGGTTCTATGCGCGGTGTCATCGGGTGGCAGTGCGGTAGCGGGCTTCGGTCAGGCGGCGATGCTCACGAGCTTGATGTCGGTGTAGCCGAGCAGCCCTTCGAGACCGCTCTCGTGGCCGATGCCGCTCGCCTTGACGCCGCCAAATGGCGTCTCCGGCTGCGAGATGCCGAAGTGGTTGATGCCGACCATCCCGGCCTCCAACTCGTTGGCAAGGCGGTGCGCGCTGCGCAGATCGTTCGTGAAGCCATACGCCGCGAGACCATAGGGCAGCGCATTGGCTTGCGCCAGTGCGTCGTCGAGATCGTCGAACACGTCGAGCACCGCGATCGGGCCGAAGGGTTCGTCGCGCTGTACGCGCGCATCGGCAGAAGGGTGCTCGAGAACCGTCGCCTCGTAGAAGAAACCGCTGCGATCGACGCGATGCCCGCCGCACAACAGACGCGCACCGTGCGCCAGGGCGTCGTCGACGAACGACTGCATTTCGAGCACACGGTGTTCGCCGATCAAAGGCCCGAGTTGGGTCGCGGGGTCTGAACCCGGGCCGATCCGCAAGGATCGCGCACCGGCGACGAACGCATCGCGAAACTCGTTGTAGCGCGAGCGGTGGACAAGAAAGCGGATCGGCGAGGCGCAGACCTGGCCCGCGTTGCGGTACTTGGCGACAACGCTCATCTGAGCGACTGAACATGGATCGGCATCGGCGCAAACGATGACGGGCGCATGGCCGCCGAGCTCGGCCGTGTAGCGCTTGCCATGGCGAGCGCTCAGTTCGCCGAGCTGCCTGCCGACCGCGACCGACCCGGTGAACGACACCTTGGCGATGACCGGGCTTTCGATCAGCGCCTGCGATATCTCGGCCGGGCGGCCGGTGAGCATGTTGAGCACGCCTGGTGGCAGACCGGCATCGACGTAGCACTCGACGATCGCCATGCAAGTCGCCGCCGTCTGCTCGTCGGGCTTGATGATCGCGCTGCAACCGGCGGCAAGCGCGGCGCCGAGCTTGCGCGCCGGCAGGTTGGCGGGGAAGTTCCACGGCGTGAACGCCGCCACCGGCCCGACCGGGATGCGTTGCACCGTCTGGCTCAGCACACCCGGCGAGCGAGGCGGCACGCCGCGCGCGGCGAGGCGCTTGGCCTCTTCGGCGAGGAAGTCGATGATGTCGGCCGAGATCGTGACCTCGCGTAGCGCCTCGGCGAGCGGCTTGCCTTGTTCCATCGTCAGCGTCGCGGCGATCGCCGGCGCGCGCTCGCGCAGCAGCGCGGTGGCACGCTCGATGATCCGGAAGCGCTCGATGGGCAGCATCCGCCGCCAGACATCGAAACCGCCTGCCGCAGCGTCGAGCGCGGACGCGATCTCTTCGGGCCCCGCGATCGGCGCGCTGCCGATTTCGCTGCCATCGGCGGGGTTGAGCACGGGCCGGCTGCCGTGCGTGGTGCGCTCCACCCATCGCGCGCCGATGCGCATTGCTGCTTGCGGATAGCTCACGAGCGGACTCCGCTCACCGTGCCGTGCGAAATGATCGTTCGGCTTGGTGCGGACAAAAAATGCCGGAAGGGCTTGACAAACGCTGCGTACATGGAGACGATGATCGACATGTTTCGTTTCATTGTCAACGACTACTTCTCGATGATCCGCATGCGAGACGCAGGAAAAACCCTTGAGTCCGGAGTCTGCGAATCGCGGCCTGTCGATGCACGCCGGCTGCATTTGCCTGCTGGATGCGCGCTTCAGTTGGATCTGTCTTAATCCCGATGACAACGACCGCAAAGACGCGACGCGTCGCCACCCGCCGCACACAGGAGCCACCTCGAGCCTCGTCGTCGGCATCACGGGTAGCGACATCGCGGACCGAGATCGCGCGGCCAGCGGCGGCGAAGCCCCCGGCGCGGCGCGGGTCCGCGCGGCGTTCCAAGCTCGGACCCGTCGGCAGGCTGGAGGATTTCATCCCGTTCAAGCTCGCTGTCGTCGCGAACCGGATCTCGCAGTCGATCGGCCATCTCTTCGAGACGCGCTTCAACATCCAGATTCCCGAGTGGCGCATCCTGATGGCGCTTTACGCCTATGGCGGCCTGCCGTTCTATGAGCTCGTTGCGCGCACCAGCATGGACAAGGCGCGCGTGTCGCGCGCGCAGCGCCGGCTCGTCGATTTGCGCATGATCGAGACCGAGATCGATGCGAACGACAGGCGCAAATTGCTGCTGTCGATCTCCGAGATCGGGGCGCGCATGTGTGCCGAAATCCTGCCTGCGGTGGCGGCGCGCGAGGCCTGGTTCCTCGAAGCATTGAGCGATGAAGAGCATCACCAGTTCGACAGCATCCTCGACAAGCTCATGGTTCGCAGTTTGGGAAGCGAGTGATGTTGTTGTACTGTGCGCCAATGTCATCGTCTGGACGTTCCACGATTTGCGCCGGGCCGCGGCCTTCGGCGCCAAGGAGAGATGCATGAATTCACAATCATTTCGGCATGCCCTCGTGGCCGCCGCGTCCAGCGTGCTCCTGTTGGCGCTTGCGCCGGGCGCACGCGCCGAGATACCGACCAACCTGCCCGAAGAGGTGACGGCTGTGAAGATGCCGGCGGTCGACGGGCAGCGCGTTTACGTCAGCGACCCGGCGATGCCTCACATCGTCGACGGCCGCATGCATGTCCTCGATGGCGGCAAGATGCGCTACCTGGGTCTGATCGGCTCCGGCTTTGCCGGCTTGATCACGCTCTCCCACGACAAGCGTTTCATCTACGTCGCGACGGCCTACTACAGCCGGTTGCAACGCGGCACAAAAACCGACGTTGTCGAGGTCTACCGCACCGAGGACCTCGGCTTCGACCACGAGATCGTGATTCCGCCCAAACGTGTGCAGGGACTGCAGATCAAGGCGCTCACCGCGATGAGCCCGGACGATCGTTTCCTGTTCATCCAGAACGCGACGCCGGCGACGTCGATCACGATCGTCGATCTCAAGGAGAGGCGCGTCGCGGCCGAGTTCGCGAATCCCGGCTGCTGGGGCGTGCTGCCGTGGCCGAACAAGCCGCGCCGCATCACGAGCGTCTGTGGTGACGGCACGACAACGAACTTCGACTTGAACGAGAAGGGCGAGCTTGCCACGACGACGGCTGGGCCGGCGTTCTTCAACCCCGACGTCGATCCCGTCTTCATGCACTACGAGACGATCGGTGATCGCATGGTCTTCGTCTCCTACAACGGCAAGGTCTACACGGTGCGCATGACCGACAGCGGCTTCCAGGCCGACGGTGAGCCCTGGGCACTCGCTGACGCAGCGGCGACCAAGAAGGGCTGGCGCCCTGGAGGCTTCCAGCTTTTTGCCGTCGATCCGGCCGGCAAGCGCCTGGTCGTCGGGATGCACGCAGGCGGCGGTGAGGGCAGCCACAAGAACCCGGCGTCGGAGTTGTGGGTCTTCGATCTCGCCACGCACAAGCTCATCGGAAAGCTTCCGGGTGAGACGGCGTTGTCGATGACTTTCGCGCCGGCGCTGCCAAAGCTCTTCGTGCTGTCTGCTGCCGACAACCGCATCGTGTCCTTCGATTTGAGCGGCCCGCGCCTTCCCAAGAAGCCGCTCGCGGCTTCACTGCCGGTCGGTGACACGCCGGTCTACCTGATGCTGCAATGATGCTGCCTGTTGCCGACCCGGTGGCGAGCCACGCAGTGGCGGCGGCGCTCGGTGTGCTGCTGCTGCTCGCCGGATGGGCAAAGCTGCGTGACATGGGCAGCTTTCGCGACGTGCTTGCCAACTACGAGTTGCTCGCACCGCCATTCGTGGCGCCCTTTGCGCTGGCGCTCGCGCTTGCCGAATGCGCCGCCGGTGTGCTGCTGCTGCCGACTGCGACGCGCCCGATCGGCGCTGCGCTCGCCGCTGTACTTTGGTTGGTCGTGACGTCTGCGGTCGTAATTGCGCTCGCTCGCGGGCGCGGCGGCATCGACTGCGGCTGTGGTGGGGCGCAGCAAGATGTGCCGCTCGGAGCCGGGCTCGTCGTTCGCAATCTCGTGTTGCTCTCGCTCACCGCGGTGGCTGCGGCGCCGATAGCTGGACGCGAAGTCGTCTGGCTGGACTTTGCCGCGGTCGGCGCCACAGCGCTCTTCATCCTTGGCACGATCACGCTGACCAACACTTTGCTCGCCCAAAATTCCCGTCTTCATGCCTTGAGGAAAGCGCCGTGAACGAAGCCTTGATGGTGTCGAATGTCCTGCTCTGGATCGCAGTGCTCGTGTTGCTCGTCGCCGTGATTGCGCTGTCGCGCCAGATCGGCATCCTGTACGAACGCGTCGCACCGATGGGCGCGTTGGTGATGGATACCGGGCCCAAACCCGGCGACCTGGCGCCGACCTTCGAACTCGATGCGCTCGGTGGTGGTCGCGTCCGTCTGGGCGGCGTGCAGGCGCGCTCGACGTTGATCTTCTTCCTCTCGCCGACCTGTCCGGTGTGCAAGAAGCTGCTGCCGATATTGAAATCGATCCAGACTGCTGAATCAAAATGGCTCGATATCGTGCTCGCCTCCGACGGCGAAGCGCCGGCCCACGAAAGCTTCCGACAACGCGCGCAATTGACGAACTTCCCGTATGTGCTCTCGGCCGCGCTCGGCATGTCGTATCGCGTCAGCAAGTTGCCGCATGCGGTGCTGGTGAACGAAGCGGGCCGGGTTCTCGCCAAGGGGCTCGTGAATTCGCGCGAGCAACTCGACAGCCTGTTCGCCGCGCGCGATCTGGGTGTCGGCTCGGTGCAAGAGTATCTGGATCAACCGCGTTTCGCGAAGGAGACGTCATGAAGCGCCTGTATGACCTTATCGACACGCTGACCGAGAGTCGGTCGCGCAAGCTCGCCCAGCAAACGGCACGCCGCAGCATGATCGTCGGCGTCGGCCGCTGGCTTGTCGCAGGCACGTTTGCGTTACCGGTACTGCCCTTCGATCGCAGCTCTCAGGCGCATGCCGCCGAAGGGCATGGCGGCGGGAAAAAGAAGAAGGAGCCCGGCATCACCGACTGCGATTACTGGCGCTACTGCTCGGTCGACGGCTTCCTGTGCGAATGCTGCGGCGGCAGCGCAACGAGTTGTCCGCCCGGAGGAACGGCGTCCAAGATTTCGTGGTTCGGCACCTGCCACAACCCGGCCGACGGTAAGGACTACCTCGTCAGCTACAACGACTGCTGCGGCCTCACCAGTTGCGGGCGGTGTTTCTGCAACACCAATCACGGCGACCGTCCGGGCTACCGCCTTGGAGTGCACAACGACCTCAACTGGTGCATGGCTTCCGAGAGTTCCGTCTACCACTGCACGATGTCGGTGGTCGTCGGCGTCGTCTGAGCGTGGGGAGGTGAAGATGATCACGAGTTCGGGCTTTGCACGCACCATGCTGTGGTTTGGGCGCGTGCGGTTTGGAATCGCGGCGTCGATCATTGCGTTGTCCGGCGCGGGCACGGCCCAGGCGGCCGGCGACGCGCATCGGCTGGCGCCAAACGGCCAGACGCCGCACATGAACTTCCTGCACTACTGCGCCGGCTGCCATCTACCCGACGGCTCCGGCAAGCCGAGCAAGGGCATTCCCAACATGCAAGGCGTCCTCGGCCAGTTTCTGCGCGTCGAAGGCGGCCGTGAGTTCATCATCAAGGTGCCGGGTGTCTCCCACACGCCGCTCGGTGACAGCGACGTCGCTGCGCTGATGAACTGGCTGCTCGACAGCATCGCCCAGCCGAGCACGCCGCCGAACACTGCGCCCTATACGGCGGCGGAGGTGACGCGGCTGCGCAGCGAACGCATGGTCGACATCCCAGGGACGCGCAAGGAGATCGTCGAGCGCCTCAAGGTTGCGGGCTACACGCTGGAGCCTTGACGCTCCCCACGCGGGTCTGCCGCGCGCTGCTCAGGCTCAGGCCTTGCCCTGATTCACCATCGCCGCCGCGGCGCGCGCGACGGCATCCGCGTCGCCCAGATACATGCTGCGAATGGGCTTGAGCGCGGCGTCGAGTTCGTAGACGAGCGGAACGCCGTTCGGGATATTGAGGCCGACGATCGCGTCGTCCGAGATGCCGTCGAGGTACTTGACCAGCGCACGCATGCTGTTGCCGTGCGCGGAGACGACGACGCGCTGGCCTGATCGGATGGCGGGTGCGAGGGTGTCGTTCCAGAACGGCAGCACGCGATCCACCGTGTCCTTCAGGCACTCGGTGAGCGGCACTTGGTCGGCGGCGAGCTTCGCGTAGCGCAGATCGGTGCGCTCGCAGCGCGGGTCGGCAGCGTCGAGCGCGGGCGGCGGCGTGTCGTAGCTGCGACGCCAGACGTGCACCTGCTCGTCGCCGAATTTCTTCGCCGTCTCGGCCTTGTTCAGACCCTGCAATGCGCCGTAGTGGCGCTCGTTGAGCCGCCAGTCGTTGACGATCGGCAGCCAGACGCGATCCATCTCTTCGAGCGCATGCCACAGCGTCCAGATCGCGCGCTTGAGCACCGAGGTGTAGGCGACGTCGAAGTCGTAGCCCTCGGCCTTCAGCAAGCGACCAGCCTCACGCGCCTGCTCGACGCCGGTGGCGGTGAGTGCGACATCGGTCCAGCCGGTGAAGCGGTTCTCGAGGTTCCAGGTCGATTCGCCGTGGCGGATCAGGACGAGCTTGTGCATGGGTGTTCAACCTGCAAAAGTGAGCGGACAAGCATGCAATTTTATAATCCGCAATTCGGCACGCCTTCGTGCACCCAACGGACGCCTTCGTGAACCTCCTGAATTTTCTCGTCGAGAGCTGGTATCTCGTGCTCGTCGCCCTCGTGTCGGGCGGTCTGCTGCTGTGGCCGATGATCAACCGCGGCACGTACGGCGGCAAGATCAACGTGACCGAGGCGGTGCGCCTCATCAACCGCGAAAAGGGCGTGTTGATCGACGTCAGTGAACCTGCGGAGTACGCGGCAGCGCACGCCGCCGGCTCGCGCAGCGTGCCGCTCGGCGCGCTGGAGAAGTCGACCAACCTGCCGAAGAACAAGTCCTTGCCGCTTGTCGTACTGTGTCCGAGCGGTGCGCGCTCGGTACGCGCAGCGGCGATGCTCAAGAAACTCGGCTTCGAGAATCCGCGCGTGCTTGCCGGCGGCCTGTCGGCGTGGCGCGAGGCGAACCTGCCGCTAGAGAAGTCGGCATGACCCCGGGACCGAAGATGCAACACGTGAAGATGTACACGAGCGACTACTGCCCGTATTGCGTGCAGGCCAAGAGCCTGCTGCAGCGCCGCGGTGTCGCCGAGATCGAGGAAATCCGCGTCGACGAGCGGCCAAAGGAGCGCATCGCGATGATGCAGTTGACAGGCCAGCGCACGGTGCCGCAGATCTTCATCGGCGCGACGCATGTCGGCGGCTGCGATGACCTGATCGAGCTCGACCGGCGCGGCGAACTCGCTGCATTGCTTGCTGCAGGCTGAGCGTCCCGCGCGCCGCCGTGGCGCGTAGCCACTGGGAGATAATCTCCCCCACAGCCCGCACCATTCCCGGTTGCGGGCCTTCTTTTTCGAGAGTGAGAACCCTCCATGGCCGACGAAACTCCGCAGACCCCCGTGTTCCAGATCCAGCGCATCTACCTCAAGGATTTGTCGCTCGAACAGCCCAACTCGCCGCAGATCCTGCTCGAGCAAAAGCAGCCGCAGGTCGAGATCAACCTGAACCTGTCGACGAACTCGGTCTCCGACGGAATCTACGAAGTCTGCGTGACGGCGACGGTGACGACCAAGATCGCGGACAAGACGCTGTTCCTGATCGAGGCCAAGCAAGCCGGCATCTTCGAGATCCGCAACATCCCGCAGGAGCAGTTGCAACCGATCGTCGGCATCGCCTGCCCGCAGATCGTCTATCCGTACCTGCGCGCGATCGTCTCCGACGTCTGCACCCGCGCCGGCTTCCCGCCGGTCGTGTTGGCGGAAGTGAACTTCCAGGCGATGTACGAAGCACAGCAGCAACAGGCCGTCGCCGCGAACGGCAACGGCTCGACCTCGCCCGCGGGCATCATCACCTCGGCGTGAAACGCGGCGGCCGGGCGCGTCGGGTGATTCGCCCGCTTTCGCGCGGCACAGCGCGCACGCTCGCCCGGTGAACATTGCAGTCTTCGGCGCTGGCGCCTGGGGCACGGCGCTCGCCGCGAGCATCGCGATACGCAATGAGGTGCTGCTCTGGGCGCGCAGCGAAATGCAATGCGCGCAGATGCGCGCCGAACGCGTCAACCGGCGCTATCTCGACGGTGTCGCGCTGCCTCCTGAACTCGTCATCACTTCCGATTTCGATGCCGCGCTTGCGCACGCGAGAGGTGGCCTCGCGATCGTCGCCACGCCGGTCGCGGCACTCGACGAGATGCTGCAGCGAATCGTGCAAATGGGCGGCGATGCCCCCGGCGTCCTGTGGCTTTGCAAGGGTCTGGAGCACGGGACTGCGCGCCTGCCGCATGAAGTGGCGGGCGCCGTTGCGCGAGGGCTGCGGGTCGGCGTGATCTCCGGACCGAGCTTCGCGATCGAGGTCGCGCGCGGCCAGCCGACGGCGCTCGTCGCCGCGAGCGCCGATGCGGCGCTTTGCGAGGCGGCCGTCGCGGCGCTGCACGGCGACGCCTTGCGCATCTACACGTCGGACGACGCGATCGGCGTCGAAGTCGGCGGCGCGGTGAAGAACGTGATGGCGATCGCGACCGGCATTGCCGACGGCCTGTCGCTCGGCCTCAACGCGCGCGCCGCGTTGATCACGCGCGGACTGGCCGAGATGACGCGCTTCGGCATCGCCCTCGGCGCGCGCGCCGAAACCTTCATGGGCCTGTCGGGCCTCGGCGATCTGGTGTTGACGGCGACCGGCGATCTGTCGCGCAACCGACAGGTCGGCTTGATGCTGGCGCGCGGTCTCGCGTTGCCTGCGATCCTCGAACAACTCGGCCACGTCGCCGAGGGCGTGTTGTGCGCCACTGCGGTGAACGAGCGCGCGCTCGCGCTCGGCGTCGAGATGCCGATCACCGAAGCCGTCGTGCAGGTGCTTCAGGGGCAGGCGACGCCGGTGCAGGCGTTGGCGCAACTGATGGGGCGCAGCGCGCGCGCCGAAGGCTGAGTTCCCGCGCCACAACCACCGATTTCGAAGTCAGTGTTCTTTCCAACCCAAGGAGACAAGCCATGGATCGTCGTCACGTACTCACGACTCTGGCCGCGACGGCCGCATCGATCGCGCTGCCGGCAGCGGCGCAGGCGTGGCCGGCTCGGCCGATCAAGCTGATCGTGCCGTTCCCGGCCGGCACTTCGCCCGACATCATCGCGCGCGTGATCGGCGAGCCGCTCGGCGCGGCGCTCGGACAGACCGTCGTCATCGAGAATCGGCCTGGCGCCGGTGGCAACATCGGCACCGGTGCCGCGGCGCGCGCCGAGCCCGACGGCTACACCTTCTTGTTCACGATCCAGGGCCCGCTCGTCACCGCCCCGTTGCTGACGAAGAAGCTCGGCTACGACCCGGCGAAGGACCTGACGCCGGTGACGCTGGTGGCCACGTCGCCCAACGTGCTCGTCGTCGATCCCAAGCTCGGCGCGAAGACACTCGAAGAGTTCGTTCGCGTCGCACGCGACAAGCCGGGCGCGCTCAACTACGGCAGCGTCGGCAAGGGCAGCGCATCGCACCTCGCGATGGAGCTTTTCAAGGCGCGCGCCAAGATCGACCTCGCGCACGTACCATATCAGGGCTTCCCGGCGGTGGTGAACGCCATCCTTTCCGGCCAGGTGCAGGCCGCGTTCATGGTGCCCGGCCTCGCGATGGGGCAGGTGCGCGCCGGCAAACTCAATGCGCTGGGCGTGACAACGCTCGGCCGCGTCGCGTCGCTGCCGGACGTGCCGACCTTTGCCGAGCAGGGCTATCCAGGCTTCGAGGCGATCTCCTGGCAGGCGGTGCTGGCGC
>JBDTSN010000018.1:0-12110 GCA_039931145.1 Burkholderiales bacterium
GCCGCAGCACGAACGGCAGGATGCCGCCGTGGCGGTAGTAGTCGACCTCGATCGGGGTGTCGATGCGCAACGCGACCTTTACCTCGCGCCGCTTCCCGCCGACGCCGGTGATGACGAGCTTCGCGTCGCCCTGCGCCTTGAGCTCGCCGAGCACCACATCGACCGTCTCATCGCCTTTCAGGCCGAGACTTTGCCAGCTGTCGCCGGCCCTGAACTGCAGCGGCAGTACGCCCATGCCGACCAGGTTGGAGCGGTGGATGCGTTCGAAGCTCTTCGCGATGACCGCCTTGATGCCGAGCAGCTGCGTACCTTTGGCCGCCCAGTCGCGGCTCGATCCGGTGCCGTATTCTTCGCCAGCGAAGACGACGGTCGGGACGCCGGCGGCGATGTAGCGCATCGCGGCGTCGTAGATCGCCATCCGCTCGCCGCCGGGCTGATACGTCGTCATGCCGCCTTCCTCGCGCGAACCGTCGGCGAGCGCCGGCAGCGTCAGGTTCTTGATGCGCACGTTGGCAAACGTGCCACGCATCATCACCTCGTGGTTGCCGCGGCGCGAGCCGTAGCTGTTGAAGTCGGCCTTGTGCACGCCGAGCGACAGCAGGTACTTGCCAGCCGGCGAGGTGTCCTTGAACGATCCCGCAGGCGAGATGTGGTCGGTCGTGATCGAGTCGCCGAAGAGGCCCATGATTCGCGCGCCGGTCACGCCCTTGGCGAGCGCCGGCGGCTGCATCGTGAAGTCCTCGAAGAACGGCGGCTCGGCGATGTAGGTGCTCGTCGGCCACGAATACACGTCGCCGGTGACGCCCTTGATCTTCTCCCAGAGCGGGCCCGGTTCGCTCTTGACCTTGGCGTAGTTGGCGCGAAACGCCTTGCCGTTCATCGCGTATTTCATCAGCGCGTGGACCTCGTCGCTCGTCGGCCAGACATCGCCGAGGTAGATCGGCTTGCCGCGCTTGCCGGTGCCGAGCGGCTCCGTCATCAGGTCGCGCTGCACCGTGCCGGCAATCGCGTAAGCGACGACGAGCGGCGGGCTGGCGAGGAAGTTCGCCTTCAGGTTCGGATGAATGCGCGCCTCGAAATTGCGATTCCCCGACAGCACTGCAGCGCACACCAGATCGTTCGCATTGATCGTCGCGTTGATCTCGGGCGTCAGGTCTCCGGCGTTGCCGATGCACGTCGTGCAACCGTAGCCGGCGACGTTGAAGCCGAGCTTCTCGAGGTAGGGCAGCAGCCCGGTCTTCTCGAGGTACTCGGTGACGATGCGTGAGCCCGGCGCGAGCGAGGTCTTCACGTAGCGCGGCACTTTCAATCCCGCCTCGACCGCCTTCTTCGCGAGCAGCCCGGCGGCGAGCAGCACGCTCGGGTTCGACGTGTTGGTGCACGAGGTGATCGCCGCGATCAGCACGTCGCCATTACCGATCGTCAACTCGTCGTGCTCGGATCGCGCTGCCGCCAGGGTCGGCCTGTTCGCGACCATCTCGCTCAAATCGCGCGCTGCGCCAGCCGGTGGCGGCGGCGCTGTCGGCGTAGCCGCCGCCGTAGTGTTGAAGCGTTGGCCAAGCTTCTCGGCAGGTTGGTTGAAGCCGTTCTCGGCCGGCGGCTTGGAAAAGAGCGACGCGAACTGCTGCTTCATCTGGCCGAGCTCGATGCGGTCCTGCGGCCGCTTCGGACCGGCAAGGCTTGGTGCGACCGTGCCGAGATCGAGCCTGACGACCTGCGAATAGTCGATGTCACCCGCGGCAGGAATGCCATACAGCTTTTGCGCCTTGAAGTAGGCTTCGAAGGCCTCGATCTCGGTCTTGCTGCGGCCGGTGCCTTCGAAGTAGGCGATCGTCTTCTCGTCCACGGGGAAGAAGCCCATCGTCGCGCCGTATTCAGGCGCCATGTTGCCGATCGTTGCCCGATCAGGCAGCGACAGGCTTGCCGTGCCCTCACCGAAAAACTCGACGAACTTGCCGACGACCTTTTGCTCGCGCAGGATTTCGGTGACTGTCAGCACCAGATCGGTCGCCGTCACGCCTTCGCGCAGGCGGCCGGTGAGTTCCATGCCGACGACGTCGGGCGTCAGGAAGTACACCGGCTGGCCGAGCATGCCCGCCTCGGCCTCGATGCCGCCGACGCCCCAGCCGACGACGCCGATACCGTTGATCATCGTCGTGTGGCTGTCGGTACCGACCAGCGAATCGGGGTAGTACAGGTCGTTTGCCGACCGGTGCACGCCGCGCGCGAGGTACTCCAGATTGACCTGGTGCACGATGCCGAACCCTGGCGGCACGACGCGGAAAGTGTCAAACGCGTCCATGCCCCACTTCATGAATTCGTAGCGCTCGCGGTTGCGCGAAAATTCGAGCTTCATGTTGAGGTTGAGCGCGCTCTTGGTGCCGAAGTGATCGACCATGATCGAGTGATCGACGACAAGGTCCACCGGCACCAGCGGCTCGATCGCCTTTGGATTCCTGCCGAGCCGTTGCGCCACGTTGCGCATCGCCGCCAGGTCGGCGAGCAGCGGCACGCCGGTGAAGTCTTGCAGCACGACGCGGGCGACGACGAACGGAATCTCGTTGCTGCGTTCGGCGACCGGCTGCCAGTTCGCGAGCTGTTCGACATGTTCCGGCGCGACTTTCTCACCGTCGCAATTGCGCAGCACGCTCTCCAGCACGATCCGGATCGAAACCGGCAAGCGCGAGACGTTCGGGTAGGTCTTGGCCAGCGCTGGCAGCGAATGAAAGCGGCCCTGCTTGCCGCTTGCGGTGCGAAATGTCTTGAGCGTGTTGGCGAATGCGTGCGGTTTGGGTCGGCGTGGGCTGGGCATGGCTTTCTCCTTTGTTCGTCTTGAAAGTGCCTCGGCGAGAGTCGGATCCTGTTCGCCATTCTGACCCGATAAGTGACCAACGCGCGAGGGGCGTGGCGCGGCCCTCGTGCGAGCAGAGGCAACGCGGCGCGCAGATCGGGTATCTTGCGCGCCATGAACAGCACGAGCTTCTTCTGGCACGACTACGAAACCTTCGGCGTCGTGCCGCGCCGCGACCGCCCGGCGCAGTTCGCCGGCGTGCGCACCGATGCCGATCTGAACGAGATCGCCGACCCGGTGATGCACTACTGCCAGCCGGCGCCGGACTTCCTGCCCGATCCCGAATCGTGCCTGCTGACCGGCATCCTGCCGCAGACCTGCCTCGAGCGTGGCCTGCCAGAACATGCCTTTGCCGACGCGATCGAACGCGAGCTCGCGCAGACCGGCACGATCGGTGTCGGCTACAACAGCATCCGCTTCGACGACGAGGTGACGCGCCATCTCTTCTGGCGCAACCTGATCGATCCGTACGCGCGCGAATGGCAGAACGGCTGCTCGCGCTGGGATCTGATGGACGTGATGCGTTGCCTCTACGCATTGCGCCCCGAAGGCATTGAATGGCCGCAGCGCGATGATGGCCGGCCCTCGTTCAAGCTCGAGCATCTGGCCGCGGCGAACGGCGTCGAACACCTCGCCGCGCACGACGCCTTGTCGGATGTGCGGGCGACGATCGCCCTTGCGCGGCGCGCGAAAGAGGCGAATCCACGCCTGTGGGACTTCTGCCTCAAGCTACGCCGCAAGGACGCGGTGTGGGAGGAGATCGGCACGGCGCGGCCCTTCCTGCATATCTCCGGCCGCTATCCGGTGGAGCGCGGCTGCATCGCGATCGTGTGGCCGCTCGGGCCGCATCCGACAAACAAGAACGAACTGATCGTCTGGGACCTCGCGCACGATCCGCGCGAACTCGCGGGCCTCTCTGCTGCCGCGATCCGGGAGCGCCTCTTCGTGCGGCAGGACGAGCTGCCCGAGGGCGAGACGCGCCTGCCGATCAAGACGATCCACGTCAACAAGTCACCGATAGTGATCGGCAACCTGCGCACGCTCGACGACGCGCGCGCCGCGCGGTGGGGCATCGACAAGGCACTCAGCGAGCGTCACGCCGAGGCGGCAAGCGTGATGCCCGCGCCGTCGCGCCAACTGTGGGCCGACGTCTATGCGCGCCCGGCGCCGGATTGCGCGCCCGACGTCGACGAAGATCTTTATGGCGGATTCATAGGCAATACGGATCGGCGCACGCTGCAGCGCCTGCGCAGCCTGTCGCCCGACCAGTTGGCGGCGCAGCATCCCGCGTTCGAGGACGGTCGGCTCGAGGAATTGCTGTTTCGCTACCGCGCGAGGAACTTCCCGCCAACGCTCACCGACGACGAGCGCGCGCGCTGGACAGAGCATTGCAGCGCGCGTCTGCACAGCGGGGCGGGCGGCAGCGTCACGCTCGCGGCGTATCTGGATCGCATCGACACACTCGCCGAATCGGCCGACGAGCGCGGGCAGGCAATCCTGGAGGCGCTCGTCGACTACGCTGAACAGATCGCGCCGCCGCTCGATTGACGCTGTGCGCAAGCGCACCTGCGCAGGGTCCCCTGCGAAGTCGCGATGACGGTCAGTTACTGACGGTGTCGGCGACCGCCTTGAACTCAGGGATCTGGTCGAAGTTCAGGTATTTGTAGATCGCGTCGCTGCTGTTGCTAAGCACGCCGACGCCTTCCATGTACTCGGCCTTCGTCGGGATGCGCCCGAGGCGCGAGCAGATCGCCGCCAGTTCGGCCGAGCCGAGGTAGACGTTCGCGTTCTTGCCGAGCCGGTTCGGGAAGTTGCGCGTGCTGGTGGAAAACACCGTCGCGCCCTCCTTTACCTGCGCCTGATTGCCCATGCACAGGCTGCAGCCGGGCATCTCCATGCGCGCGCCTGCGGTGCCGAGCACGCCGTAGTGGCCTTCCTCGGTGAGCTGCTGCGCGTCCATCTTGGTGGGAGGAGCGACCCACAGCTTGACCGGGATGTCGCGCTTGCCTTCGAGTAGTTTGCTTGCGGCGCGGAAGTGGCCGATGTTGGTCATGCAGCTGCCGATGAAGACCTCGTCGATCGTCGCACCGGCAACCTCGCTGAGGGTCTTCACGTCGTCCGGGTCGTTCGGGCAGGCGACGATCGGCTCGTGCACGTCTGCGAGGTCGATTTCGATCACGGCGGCGTATTCGGCATCCGCATCGGCCTTCATCAGCTTCGGGTCGGCGAGCCACGCTTCCTGCGCGGCGATGCGGCGCTTGAGCGTGCGTGCGTCGGCATAACCGCTCGCGATCATGTGCTTCATCAGCGTGATGTTGCTCGTGAGGTACTCCTTGATCGGCGCGGCGTTCAGGTGCACCGTGCAGCCGGCGGCGCTGCGCTCGGCGCTCGCGTCGCTCAGCTCGAAAGCCTGCTCCACCTTCAGGTCGGGCAGACCCTCGATCTCGACGATGCGGCCCGAGAACACGTTCTTCTTTCCCGTTTTCTCGACCGTCAGCAGCCCCTGCTTGATCGCATAGAGCGGAATCGCGTTGACCAGGTCGCGCAGCGTCACGCCGGGTTGCAGCTTGCCCTTGAAGCGCACCAGCACGCTCTCGGGCATGTCGAGCGGCATCACACCGGTGGCGGCGCCGAACGCGACCAGACCCGAGCCGGCTGGAAAGCTGATGCCGATCGGGAACCGCGTGTGGCTGTCGCCGCCCGTGCCCACGGTGTCGGGCAGCAGCATGCGGTTGAGCCAGCTGTGGATGATGCCGTCGCCCGGACGCAGCGGGATGCCGCCACGGTCGCTCATGAAATCGGGCAGTTCGTGGTGCATCTTCACATCGACCGGCTTGGGATAAGCGGCCGTGTGGCAAAACGATTGCATGACCAGGTCAGCGGAAAAGCCCAGGCAGGCCAGGTCTTTCAGCTCGTCGCGCGTCATCGGGCCGGTGGTGTCTTGCGAGCCGACCGAAGTCATGCGCGGTTCGCAATACGTGCCGGGGCGCACGCCTTGCTGGTTGCCACCGATGACCGGCAGGCCGCAGGCGCGGCCGACCATCTTCTGCCCGAGGCTGAAGCCCTTTTTCGTGTCGGCCGGGTTTTGCGGTAGGCGGAACAGCGTGCTCGGTGCCAGGCCCAGTGCCTCGCGTGCCTTGGCGGTGAGGCCGCGGCCGATGATCAGCGGGATGCGGCCACCAGCGCGCACTTCGTCGAACAGCACGTCACTCTTGACCGTGAACTCGGCGATCACCTTGCCGTCTTTCAGCGCCTTGCCTTCATAGGGGCGCAGCTCG
The DNA here is from genome assembly GCA_039931145.1 of Burkholderiales bacterium. Classification (GTDB taxonomy): domain Bacteria; phylum Pseudomonadota; class Gammaproteobacteria; order Burkholderiales; family Burkholderiaceae_C; genus CAIKUF01. The sequence continues at coordinate 6,130 of JBDTSN010000018.1, forward strand.
ACCACGTCGCCCATGTTCATCTGGCTCACGTCGAGCTCGATCGGCAGCGCGCCCGAGTCTTCCATCGTGTTGTAGAAGATCGGCGCGATCTTGCCGCCCAGGCAGACGCCGCCGAAGCGCTTGTTCGGTACGAACGGGATGTCCTCGCCGGTGAACCACAGCACTGAGTTGGTCGCCGATTTGCGGCTCGAGCCGGTGCCGACGACGTCGCCGACGTAGGCGACGAGATGGCCGCGCGCACGCAGGTCTTCGATGAACTTGATCGGACCGCGCTTGCCGTCTTCCTCGGGCGTGATGCCGGGACGCGGGTTCTTGTGCATCGCCAGTGCGTGCATCGGGATGTCGGGTCGGCTCCAGGCGTCGGGCGCGGGCGAGAGGTCGTCGGTGTTGATCTCGCCGGCCACCTTGAAGATGCTGACGGTGATGCTCTCGGGTACTTCGGGCCGGCTCGTGAACCACTCGGCGTCGGCCCAGCTCTGCAACACGGCCCTCGCGTTCGCGCTGCCGGCGTCGGCCTTCGCCTGGACGTCGTGGAAGGCATCGAACATCAACAGCGTCTTCTTCAGCGCTTCGGCCGCGACGCCGCCGACCGCCTTGTCGTCGAGCAGTTCGATCAATGGCGCAATGTTGTAGCCGCCGAGCATCGTGCCGAGCAGTTCGGTTGCCTTTTCGCGGCTGATCAGCGCACAGCGCTCACCGCCATGCGCGACGGCGGCGAGATAGCTCGCCTTGACCTTGGCCGCGTCATCCACGCCCGCCGGGACGCGGTGGGTGATGAGCTCGACGAGCGTGGCTTCCTCGCCCGCTGGCGGCGCCTTCAGCAGGTCGATCAGTTCGGCGGTCTGGGCGGCGGTCAGCGGCAGCGGCGGAATGCCGAGCGCGGCGCGTTCGGCGACATGGGATCGGTAGGCTTGCAGCATGTTGGCTAGGGCTCGTTGTGAATGGATAGGGCGGTTCGGAGTGACGCGTGCTCAGAGGACGCTGCGCAAGCAGGGAACTCTCGTTCCGTTCGATGCCCGCGCTGCGCGCACGGCGGGGCGTGGCACGAACGACGCCGAGGTGAAAGCCGCTGCTGGCAAGGTCGTCAATTCTTCGCCGCAGCCACTGGTGCGGGCGCGGCGCTGTCGGCCGCAGCTGCAACCGCGTTGACCGCGGCGCGTTGTTCGGCCAGCGTGCAGGCATCGACGAGGCGATGGCCTTCGCGGCTGTCGAGCAACATCGACTTGGACGGGATCTGGAGCCAGATCACGCCCGATCGCCGTTCGAGCAGTTTGACGGCGCCGGTCGTGGTCTCCTCCGGCACCATCACGTAGTTCGTATTCTTGAAACGCACCTGGAAATACCCCGGTTTGTCGGGTAGCGGGTTCACGTCGACGCTGAGGTTGAACTCGCATTCGGCCTTGCCGGTCAACACGCGGGCGGCAACGCCGAGCCGGTTGGCGTCGATCGTCTCGGAAGTGTCGATCGCGAGCGCCAGGCCCTTGGCCTGCGAACCCAGTTCTTCGTGCGAGGTCGCAGGCTGCGGCGTCTTCTTGGCGGACTTCGATTTGGCGGGCGCGGTCGTTTGGGCCTGGGCAGTCGCGCCGAGGCCGAACGCAAGGCCGAGACTCAGAATCAGGATGGAAAGGCTGCGCATGGGCGGGCTCCGCTGGGTGGTGGGGGTGCGAGATTTTCGGCTTGTAGCGCCCGATCTCGATCGTGGATCGATGGTCAATGCAACAAATTGCGAATCAGGTTCGTGCGTCGGGCTTGACGCGCCTCACGTCGCGGTGTCACCGAACAAAGCTTCTCGGGCCGTGATGGGCAGCGGCTGGCCGGTGCGCAGCGCAAGCTCGAGCACGTGCCAGAAGTAGCGATAGCTCGCGCGGTCATGCAATGTTGCGCCGCCGACGCCTTTATGGCTGATCGGGGCCCATTGCGCGGCCTGCGCGGCGAGCAAGATCTCGACCGCCTGATCGACTTCAGCCACCGAGGGCGCGAAGGCGTCGATGATCGGCTGGATCTGGTCGGGGTGGATGCTCCACATGCGCGTGTAGCCGAAGCTGCGCGCCGCCTTGTGCGCTGCGGCTTCGAGCAGGTCGAGCTGCTTGAATTCAGTCACCACGCAATGCGACGGCGTCTTGTTGTGCGCATGACAGGCGGCAGCGATCTCGAGTTTCGCGCGCAGCACAAGCGGGTGCTCGAACTGACCGGCGGCGCTCATCGCGGTCTGCGGGATCGCGCCGCGATGGGCGGCGACGAAGTCCATCAGCCCGAACGACAGCGACTCGATGCGCGGATGCGCGGCGATCGCCACGACCTCGGCGAGTGCGCCGTGCGTCTCGATCAGCGCGTGCAGCGGAATCTGGCGCTTCAAGCCACGCACCCGTGTCTGGTGGTCGATCTCGTCGCAAGCGCGCTGCACATCGGCGAGGCCGTTTGCCTTGGGCAACATCAGGTAGGCGAGCCGGTGCCCGCAGCGGCTCACGAGTGTCTCGGCCTCGGCGCTGAAGGCGGCGTGGTGCACGGGATGCAGGCGCGCGCCGACGCGGTCGTGCAAGTTGGCGGGTGAATCAACGAGTTCGGCGACGAGCTGCGCATGCTCGGCCTCGCCGCCGACCGGCGCGCCGTCTTCGCAATCGAGCGTGACGTCGAACACCGGGCCCATTTCCCCCTGAAGTTCGAGGCTCTTGCGCATGCGCGCCTCGACACCTGCATAGTGGTCGCACACCGGCAGCGCGGGCGCGAGATCGTCGGCGCCGAAAAGTACTTCGCGCGGACTGATCATTGAACGCGCCAGTGGCGTCCCGCGCGGCTGGCGGGAGGGCGTTTTGGCGCCGGGCGCGGCAGACGCGCTCATCGAGGAGTTATGTCAGAGCAAGTGCTTGACGCCATCCTGCTCGCCAAGGAGTTCGTCGAGCGTCACCTTGATGCGTTCCTGGCTGAAGGCGTCGATGGTCAGGCCCTCGACGAGCTTGTATTCACCCGGCTCGCACGTCACCGGGAAGCCGAACATCACGTCCTTCGGAATGCCGTACTGGCCGTCGGAGGCAATGCCCATCGTGACCCATTTGCCGTTCGTGCCAAGCGCCCAGTCGTGCATGTGATCGATCGCTGCATTCGCGGCCGACGCCGCCGACGACACACCGCGCGCCGCGATGATCGCCGCGCCGCGCTTGCCGACGGTGGGCAGGAAGGTGTCGGCGTTCCAGGCTTGATCGTTGATCATGTCCTTCACGCTCTTGCCGCCGATCGTCGCGAAGCGGTAGTCGGCGTACATCGTCGGCGAATGGTTGCCCCAGACGCAGAGCTTCTCGATCTCGGCGACCGGCTTGCCGGTCTTGGCCGCAACCTGGCTCAGCGCGCGGTTGTGATCGAGGCGCAGCATCGCGGTGAAGTTGCGGCGCGGCAGATCGGGCGCGCTCTTCATTGCGATATAGGCGTTGGTGTTGGCCGGGTTGCCGACGACGAGCACCTTCACATTGCGCTTGGCGACGGCGTTCAGCGCCTTGCCTTGTGCGGTGAAAATCTCGGCGTTCACGGCGAGCAACTCCGCGCGCTCCATGCCGGGGCCGCGCGGGCGCGAGCCGATCAGCAGCGCGTAGTCAACGTCCTTGAAGGCCATCATCGGGTCGCCGTGCGCCTCCATCCCGGCGAGCAGCGGGAAGGCGCAATCCTGTAATTCCATCATCACGCCCTGCAACGCCTGCTGGGGCTTCTCGAGCGGCACTTCGAGCAGGCTCAGGATGACGGGCTGGTCCTTGCCGAGCATTTCACCCGATGCGATGCGGAACAGGATGGCGTAGCCGATCTGGCCGGCGGCGCCGGTGACGGCAACACGGACGGGGGTCTTGCTCATGGGAAACTCCGGTGCGATGAAGAGGGCGTTTGCGGCCGCGCGCAAGGCAGGCTGCGCTGAGTGTGAAGTGTAGCCAATCGGCACTGCCAACGTCCACAACGCAGCTGAATCTTATGTCTTATATAAGACATATTTCAGCACAGTCTGGACGCCAGGACCGGGCTGTGCTGCAATCTGCCGATGCCAGCGAACCCTCCCGCAGCGGGCAACGCCCCGGTGATCCCGGCCCCGCGTGACACTGCGCCCGCGTTCAGCCCGCTTTATCAGCAGATCAAGGTGTTGCTCACGCAGAGCCTGCAAGGCGGCGAATGGCGGCCCGGCGAGCTGATCCCGAGCGAACTCGAGCTCGCGGCGCGTTTCAAGGTCAGCCAAGGCACGGTGCGCAAGGCAATCGACGCGCTGGCCGACGACAACCTGCTCGTGCGCCGTCAGGGCAAGGGCACCTTCGTCGCGACCCACGCCGAGCAGGAGGTGCGGTTTCGCTTCCTGCGCCTGGTGCCGGACAACGGCACCCCCGGTGGCATGGCGCGCCGCTTCATCGACTGCCGCCGACAGCGCGCGCCGGCCGATGTCGCGCGGGCGCTGGCGCTGAAGGCGGGCGACGCGACGCTTCAGGTGCGCCGCGTGCTCTCCTTCAAAGGCAGGCCGGTCGTGCTCGACGACATCTGGCTCCCGGGCCAGGCGTTCAGGGGCCTCACCGCCGAGCGCCTGAGCGAGAACAAGGGGCCGATGTATCGACTGTTCGAATCCGAGTTCGGGGTGCGCATGATCCGCGCCGATGAGAAGCTTCGCGCCGTGGCGGCGGACGCCGAGTCCGCGGCGCTGCTCGAGATCGCGCCAGGTGCGCCGCTGTTGAGCGTCGAGCGGCTCTCCTTCACCTACGGTGATCGGCCGCTCGAGCTGCGGCGCGGCCTGTACGAGACATCGGCGCACTACTATCGAAATGAGCTGAATTGAACCCTGTGGCGCGCGTATCGGCAATCGCGAGAGGGCAACCCCGAAAGGGGATACTGCTGCATTGCAATAAAATGTTTTTGGTGAAGCGCGCTGCTTCTGACACTTCTGACTGGAACGCGAATGGCTGAGACCGCAAAAACCAGACCCGGCACGATGCATTTGTGGGAGGCAACGCAGTACCGGATGCCGCTCGCGGCCCTCGTCTCCATCCTGCATCGGGCAAGCGGGTTGCTGCTCTTTCTGTTGCTGCCGTTCATCGTCTGGATGTTCGATGCGAGCGTCACCTCCGAGGTCTCGTTTGACGGCTTCAGGTCGGTGTTCATTGCCGGCGCGTGGTTCTTGCCCGCATGGTTCGTCAAGCTCGTCGCGCTGGCGCTGATCTGGGCCACGCTGCATCACATCATCGCCGGCTTGCGCCACGTCTTCATGGACGCGACGCACCGCGTCGACAAGGACTTCGGTCGCCGCTCGGCTGTTTTTACGCTTGCTGCGAGCTTGTTGCTGACGCTCCTGCTCGGCGCCAAGTTGTTCGGCCTGTATTGACAGCGACGTTGATGGCGATGTCCAACGATCGCGCACCAGCGCCCGGCTCGCATTCACCCGGAGACTCCCCCCAATGACCCAGAACTACGGCACCAAGCGTCTCGTCGTCGGTGCGCACTACGGCATGCGCGACTGGCTCGTGCAGCGCGTCACGGCGCTGCTGATGGCGCTTTTCACGCTGCTCGTGCTGCTGCGATTGCTGATGCCGGGAGAACTCGGTTACGAGCACTGGGCCGGCATCTTCGCGCCACTGTGGATGAAGTCGCTCACCTTCGTCGTCATCCTCGCGCTCGCGTGGCACGCCTGGGTCGGCGTGCGCGACGTGTTGATGGACTATGTCCATGCCACCGGCGTGCGCCTGCTGGCGCAGGTTTTCGCGATCGTCTGGCTGCTCGCGTGTGCCGGATGGGCGCTACAGGTTCTCTGGAGATTGTGATGACGTCAACCACGAAGCTCAGCCGTCGCAAGTTTGACGTCGTCATCATTGGCGCCGGCGGTTCGGGCATGCAGGCCTCGCTGCAACTGGCGCGCGCCGGATTGCGCGTCGCCGTGCTCTCGAAGGTTTTCCCGACGCGCTCGCACACCGTCGCCGCGCAGGGCGGCATCGGCGCCTCGCTCGGCAACATGAGCGAGGACAACTGGC
>JBDTSN010000019.1:0-12054 GCA_039931145.1 Burkholderiales bacterium
GGGTGCCGGCTCCCGGCACATGCCGCTACGACGCCGCATCTGCGCGGCATCTCTTGCGCTCCGGCGAGCGAGCTCAGGCTTTCCGGCGCCGTGCGAATCCGAGCCCAGCCAATCCGAGGGCCGGAAGACTCAGCGTCGTGGGCTCGGCCACGGCAAACGGATCTCTGCGTCCCGGAGCGTGGAGAGAATGGCAAACTGCGTTCAGCCAAACCCTGTTCAGCCAAGCCTGTCAACTGGCGTAGACTGAACCCGCCCGGCCCTGTGGAGTGCCACGATGTCGTTCGAGCAGCACGCGTTCATCAGCTACGCGCACATCGACAACGAACCGCTGACGCCCGAGCAGAAGGGCTGGGTGACGCAGTTCCACGCCACCTTGCAGACCATGCTCAGCCAACGTCTGGGCGAGAAGGCGCGCATCTGGCGCGACGCCAAGATCAGTGGCGACGACATCTTCGGCGCCGAAATCGTCGGCCAACTGGCAAACACCGCGCTGCTGATCTCGATCTTGAGCCCGCGCTACCTGCGCTCGGAGTGGTGCACGCGCGAACTGCGCGAGTTCTGCGACACGGCGGCGCAGCATGGTGGGCTCACCATCGGCAACAAGAGCCGGGTGGTGAAGGTCGTGAAGACCCCGGTCGAGGCGATCGACATGCTGCCGCCGATTGTGCAGCTCACGCTGGGCCACGAGTTCTATGCGGTTGACAGCGGCGAGCCGATCGAGCTTGACCCCGCGTTCGGCGACCGTGCGCGACAGCTCTTCCTCAGCAAGCTCAGCGGCCTTGCCTGGGAGGTGGCGAAAAGCCTTCAGGCACTGATGCAGGCGCAAAGCGCTGCCCCCGAACCAGCCGGGCCGCCGAAGGCGGTCGTCTTTCTCGCCGACTGCGGGCGTGACCTGCGCGAGGCACGCGAGCAGATCGCGATCGACCTGCGCATGCACGGCCATGAGGTGCTGCCGGCGCAGCAGCTACCGCAGACCGAGGACGCGCTGGTGCCCGAACTGCAGGCCCAGCTGGCGCGCGCCGCGCTCGCCATCCATCTCGTCGGCCGCAGCGCCGGGCCGATTCCCGACGGGCCCAGCGAGCGCTCGCTCGTGATGCTGCAAAACGAACTCGCGGCCGAACTCAGCCAGCAGGGCGCGCTGCGCCGCATCATCTGGCTGCCGCAGGGCGTGCAGGGCGAGCGCCCCGAGCAGCAGGCCTTCATCGACGCGCTGCAGCACGACGCGGCGCTGCAAGCGGGCGCCGACCTGCTCAGCGGCGACCTCGAGGCGCTGAAGGGGGCGATCCACGGCGCGCTGCGGCGGCTGGCCGAACCGCCGCCGCCACCCCCGCCGCCCGCCGGACAGCCTGTGGCGCACCTGCTGCTGAGCGAGGCTGACCGCACTGGCGCCGTGCCGCTCATCAAGCTGCTGCGCGCGCGCGGGCTGACGGTGACGATCCCCGTCTTCGTTGGCGATGCAGCGGCGCTGCGCGAGGCCAATACCCGGCTCGTGGCCGGCTGCGACGCGCTGATCCTGTTCTACGGCAGCGGCGACGAAGTCTGGAAGTTCCATCAGGAAAGCGAACTGCGCAAACTGGCCGCCACCAACCGTGACGGGCGGCGCAGCGAATGGCTGGGCCTGGCCGCGCCGTCGACGCCCGACAAGGAACTGCTGCAGGCACTGGCCGAGCCCGGCCTGATCGATGGCCTGGTCGGTTTCAGCGACGCCGCGCTGCTGCCGCTTCTTGCGGCGCTGGACCCCGCGAGGCCAGTGCAATGAACGCGAGCGTGGCGGCCGGCGCGCCGAACCCGTTCCCCGGTCTGCGGCCGTTCCGGGAAGAAGAGGAGCACCTCTTCTTCGGCCGCGAGACGCAGGTGGATACGATGGTCGACAAGCTCGCTGCCACCCGCTTTCTCGCCGTGGTGGGCACCTCGGGGTCGGGCAAGTCTTCGCTCGTCAACTGCGGTCTGGTACCGGCCTTGCATCGCGGCCTGATGGCCGCTGCCGGCAGCGTCTGGCGGGTCGCCACACTGCGCCCGGGTAATCGGCCGATCTCGGCATTGGCACAGGCACTAACCGTCGCACTGGCGCCGCCAGTTCCGCCTGGGTTTGTGCCGGCCGACGCCGCCGCCTTCAGCCCTGCCGAACTGATGGAAGCCACGCTCCGCATGGGTCGGCTCGGCCTGGTCGACGCGGTCGAGCAGGCGCACCTCGACGCTCGGCAGAATCTGCTCGTCGTGATCGACCAGTTCGAGGAACTGTTCCGCTACCAGGCGCTGGCGTCACCCAGTGGGGTGGGCGTCGGTAACGGCGGTGAAGACGCCACGGCATTCGTCAACCTGCTGCTTGAGGCGGGCGCTCAACGCGCGCAGCGGGTGTACCTCGTACTGACGATGCGCTCGGACTTCCTGGGCGACTGCGCGCAGTTCTTCGGGCTGCCCGAAGCCATCAATCGCGGCCAGTACCTGGTGCCACGCCTTGCGCGCGACGAGCGCCGGCTCGCCATCTCGGGGCCACTGAGTGTTCGCGATGTGACGATCGACCCGGTGTTGTTGACGCGGCTGGTCAACGACGTCGGCGACAACCCCGACCAACTTTCGATCCTGCAGCATGCGCTGAACCGCACCTGGGCGCACTGGCAGGACGCGGGCGGCGCAGGGCCCTTGTCGCTGGCGCACTACGAAGCCATCGGCACCATGGCGCATGCGCTCAACCAGCATGCCGACGAAGCCTGGGCCGCGCTCGGCAGCGAGCGGATGCAGGTTGTGTGCGCCGCGCTCTTCAAAGCCATCACGGACAAATCCAGCGACGCGCGCGGTACGCGCCGGCCGACACGGTTGGACGCGCTGGTTGCGATCACCGGCGCGAGCGCCGCCGAGCTGACCGCGGTGATCGACGTTTTCCGCGACCCGGCGCGCTCGTTTCTGATGCCGCCGGCCGGCGTGGCCCTGACCGGTGACACGCCGATCGACATCTCCCACGAGAGCCTGATGCGCGTCTGGGACAGGCTGCGCGGCTGGGGCGATGAAGAAGCGCAGGCGGCGCAGACCTACCGCAGGCTGGCCGAAACCGCCGAACTCGAGCGTGCCGGCCGCGCCGCGCTGCTGCGCCAGCCCGACCTGCAGCTGCCACTCGACTGGCGCGAACGCGAGCGCCCCAATCTGGCCTGGGCCGAGCGCTACCGCAGCGGGTTCGAGGGTGCGATGGCGTTCCTGGACCGCAGCCGGGAAGCGTTCGACGAGGAGGTGCGCGCGGAAGCGGCGCGACAGGCCGAGCGCGCCCAGTTGGTCGATGACAAGCTGCGCACCCAGCGCCGGTGGAAGGTTGTCGTGCCGATCTTGACGCTGCTGATCCTTTTGGTAGCCACTTCGTTGTGGTTGGCCGTCAATGCATACCAGGCGCGCACCGCCGCGGTGGAGCAGCGCAAGATCGCAGTCGACCAGAGCCGAATCGCCGACGAGTTGCGCGTCAAAGCCGAGGCAGCGGCGGCCAGTGCGGTAGCGGAGGCCAAAGCGGCCCGAGAGGCGCAACAGCGTGCTGAGTACGCTGAGGCAGCGACTCGCCGGGTGGAGGGCGCGAAGCAGGAACAGACCCGTCTGTACGCCGAAGCGACGCGCAACGCCCCCGAAGTCCGCAGCAAGATCGAGCAGGCGGTGGAGCGCCAGTCGCTCGTCTACCTGCAGTTTGCCGATCCCGCCCAGCGGGCGCCCATCGAGCGCCTGCGTGCAGCGCTCTCGAAACAGGGCTACTCGGCGCCGGGCGCAGAGAAGGTTGGCGTGGCGCCGTCGCGCGCTGCGGTGCGCTACTTTCGTGAAGGCGATGGCGACGAGGCCCGAAAACTGGCTGCACTGTTGGTGCGCTGGAACTGGGGCCCGTTCGAGGCGCAGATCGTCAAGGGTTATGAAGCCACCTCGCAGCTGCGCCAGTTCGAGGTCTGGCTCGCCCGCACCGATGGCGCCGAACTCACACGCCTGTTGCAGCAGATCAACGCCGCCACGCCGCAGGAACGCAAGGCCGCCGGCCAGGCCTTGCAGGACCGCTACACCGCGTCACCACAGGCGATCGCCGAAGCGCTGGCGCTGTTCAAGGCGGAGCGCATCGATGCGCTGAGTTCCGACGGCCGCCTGAACGCGCTGTTCTTCCTGTCCCGCACCGCACCACTGGCGTGGGACACGGCGCTGATCGCGACCGGCCGCGAGCTTATCGCCTTCGTCCGCTCGCGCGACAACGCCGGCGCGCAGACGAAGGCGGAACTGCTGCGTCTCGAACGTTTGCTCGACGCCGCGAAGGCGGGCGAAGCCGCGCCACCGGCGGCGAATCTCGGCGGGAATTGAGGGCTGCACTCTTGTGCGCCGACTCGAAGGCTCGGCGCGCCATCCTGATTCGGCGAGGGGTCCGAGCCTGTGAATGAATCCGGCGAGGCGAGCGGGTGTGTCGACCTTGTTCACAGACTCACAGTGCCGACCAGGTCGAGTGGCTCGACAAGGATCACAAGATCGCTGTCTTCGAGGTGCTGTCGCGCGGACGGCACCATGCTCGTCGGCCAGCTCGAGACGCTGGAAGTGGACATTGCGAAGCTTGGGATGGTCAGTCTGCCGCTGAATACGCGGCCAACGGCACATACTCCGACGTCGGTGGAGCACTGACGCACGGCTGCAATCGCAGCTAAAGTCGCAGCTTGGTAGCGTGTCTGATTCAGTGTCAGAGGGTAGAAGGTCCGAAGCCCTCTTCACCCCGCCATTGTTCGACGTCCGGCAAGACCCACAACCACGATCGAAGGAGCCTCTCATGCGCCAACGCTATCGCCGCCGACCCGACCAGGCCGTGAGCGCGGTGCGGCTTGCACTGGACTTCGACGGCTTCAGCTACCGCAAGTGGGGCGATGTGCAGCGCGCGGCGGCCGGCGACTGGCTGGTCGACAACGGTGGCGATGTCTACACCGTCGCGGCGCAGAGCTTCGAGCATACCTACAAGCAGACCGGCCCGGGGCGCTGGATCAAGTCCGCGCCGGTGTGGGCCGAGCAAGCCAGGCAAGCCGGCAGCGTCGCCACGCAGGAGGGGCGCACGCACTACGAAGCCGGTGACTGGCTGGTTTCCAACAACGAAGACGGCAGCGACGCCTACGCCATCAGCGCTGCGAAGTTCGAGCATCTCTACGAGCCCGACGACAACGCCTAGGCGCTGTCGCCGGTATTCATTCGGAGGCTGAACATGAACGAACGTGCCTTCGTCATCCGTGGTTTCAACACCAAGAAGGACTCGGCCGGACAGGCCGTCGACTTCGAGCGCGTGCATGCCGAACTTATCGCGCCGGCCTTGAAGCGCTGCGGCCTGGCCGGCAGTACCACCGGTGAGATCGTCGACGCCGGCAACATCCGCGCCGACATGTTCGCGCTGATCCTCGAGGCCGACATCGTGGTCTGCGACATCACGGTGCACAACGCCAACGTGTTTTACGAGCTCGGTGTGCGCCACGCACTGCGCAAGAAGCACACGCTGCTGATCAAGGGCGAGCCCTCGGCCGACACCACGCCTTTCGATCTGTCCACCGACCGCTACCTGAAGTATCCAGTTGCGCAGCCCGCCGACGCGCTGGAAGCGCTGGTCGAGGCGCTGCAGGCCAGCCTGCTCAGCAACCGCGAGACCGATAGCCCGATCTTCCTGATGATGCCGGCGCTGCCCGAGGCCGATCCTTCGGGGGTGACCGCGGTGCCGCTGAATTTCGTCGAGGAGGTCGAGCGCGCCGGGAAGTCGTCAGACAAGGGTTGTCTGCGTGTCATCGCCGAGGATCTGGCCGGCCTGCGTTTCCAGTGGGACGGCCTGCGCCGCGTGGCGCGTGCGCAGTGGAAGCTGAAGGACTTTGCCGGCGCGCGCGCAAGCTGGGAGAGGTTGCGCGAGGTGGCGGGCGCCGATATCGAGGCCAACCTGGCATTGGCCAACATCTACGAGCGGCTGTACCGCGACAACCGCAACGAGGCCCTGCTGGAATCGTCGAACCAGGCGATCCGGCGCGTGCTCGATGTCGAACCCCTCGCCATCGAGCAGCGTGCCGAAGCGCTGGCGCTGCAAGGTCGCAACCTGAAGACGCTGTGGCGCGCTCGCTTTGCCGACCTGACCGAACCGGCGGCTACGCGGCCGGCGGCGCTGGACATCCGCGCGCTGCAGTCCTACAGCTCCTACCGGAACGCGTTCTACTGCGACCTCAATGCCTTCTACCCAGGCGTCGCCGCGCTGCAGATGGGTCATATCCTGCTGCTGCTGGCAGACCTGCCGAACTGGCGCAATCTGTTCAAAGGCGACAAGAAGGAAGCCGGCCGCGCGCGCGACGACCTCAAGACAGAGCTGCCGGCGCTGGCGCATGTGGTGCAGGCCTCGGTGACGCGCGCCCGAGAGCAACTGCCCGAGAGTGAACGCGTCTGGGCCGACATCGCCGACGCCGACCTGTTGTTCCTGACCCTGCCCGAAAGCGAACTGCAGGCCGACCCTTCGGCGCTGGTGCTGGCCTATCGCGACGCCGTACCTGCCAACGACCCTTTCGCCTGGGATGCCACCAGCGGACAACTGCAGCTGTTCGCTCAGCTCGGCCTGCGCGTTCACGCGGCGCAGGCGGTGATGAACGACTTTGATGCGCCAAAAAATCCCAAGGATGACAAGCCGCTGCGCCGGCACCTCGTGGTGTTCACTGGCCACGGCGTCGACTTACCGGGTGCACCGCCGCGCTTCCCGGCCAGCGCCGAAGGCAAGGCGCGAGCGCTCATCGCCGAACGGCTGAAGGCGCTTCAATCCAGCGCCGGTGCCGACGAGAATTTGACCGTGCTCGCCAGCGCCGCGCCCGGTGCCGACATCCTGGTGCACGAGCTTTGCGATGAACTCCAGCTACCCTCCCGGCTGTGCCTGCCGTTGCCGCCCGAGGTGGTGGCGCAGAGGGTGTTCGGCCAAGCCGACCATTGGCGTGCGCGCTTCCTGGCCATCGTGCAAGCCCGCCAGGCCGGGCTGCTGCAGCTCTCGGTCGAAAACGATCTGCCGCGCTGGCTGCAGGGCCGCGCGGGCATCGACCCGTGGGAGCGCGGCAACCGCTGGGTGATGCAAATGGCGCAGGCGTCGGACGCCCAGCGGGTCACCGTGCTGGCGCTGTGGGACGGTCAGGACGACGGGCGCAACGGCGGCACGGCGCAGATGGTGCGCATGGCCAGGGCGCAGGGCTTGTTCGAGCTCGAGGTCATGGACAGCCGGCAGTTGCTGGCCTGAAGCCGCGACTACAAAGGCTGCGCGTCGAACGCGGCTTCGAAGTGGCTGGCCTTGACCAACTTCTTGCCTGCCAACAGGCCGATACGGTCGAGCTCGGGAATGTTGTCGGGCTCGTCCATGACCTCCAGATTCTTCAGCGCCTTCGCGCCAAGTGTCTCGCCCAGGTTCTCTGCACACCAGTCGCTCTGCAGCAGCACGTTGTAGCGCAGGTAGCTGCACATCGCCTGCCCGCCGAGCGGCGGCTGCGCCTTGTCGATCTCGCGGTCGATGCGGCGTGCGGTCGGGCTGCGCGAGAGCCACTGCATCACGGTCTCGACCTGATCGGCGCAGTCTTCCATCAGCGCCTTCAGCGACAGCACGGCGTGGATCGCCGCCGTACCCGCGACGATGCCGGCATGACCGACCTCGGCGTCGGACTTGCCGGTGCCCACCGACACCACGAGCAGCCTGCTTTCGCCAACCGGCCAGCCAAAGCGGTAGCCTTCCATCGTCGCTGTCATCAGCGCCTGCAGCGCAGGGTTGTTCGACGGGCTCACGCCGCCGTCGACGAAGTCGCCGGTCACCGCCTTCAGGCCCGCCGCGGCGCGGCCGATGTCGATCGATTCGGGGTCGAAGAAGTACGGCGCCGCGGTGCTCGCCCGCACCACCTGCCACAGCGGGTACCCGCCGTTCGGGATGGTCGTGGCCTGCGTGCCGCGCTCGAAGTACTTCGAGTTGGGGTTGTTGGTGATCGGCCAGGCGCTGCCGGTATCCAGGCGCTTGGTCACGACCAGCAATCCGGTGCGGAAGTCCTTGCTGTCGAGGCGCCGCTCGCCGTACACGCCGATCAGCGCCTTGCTTACCTTGGCACCGTCGAACTTGGCGCGCAAGGCGCCCCAGCGCAGCAAGCTGCGTTTGAAGACGAATTGGCCCAACCGCATGTAGTGGTCGTGCACCTCGTCGACGCTCATGCCAAGCGACAACGCCGCGGCGATGATGGCGCCGGTGGAGGTGCCGGCAATCAGGTCGAAGTAGTCACACAGCCTGAAATCGGGGTCGCCGCCGTGGCGCGCGCGCAGCAGGGTTTCGATCTCGCGCAACATGCCCAGCGTGAGCACGCCGCGCAGGCCGCCGCCGTCAAGGGCGAGGATGCGTTTCGGGCCGACATTGGGGTCGAGGTGTTCGGTGAAGCTGCGGTAACGGGCCACGATCGGACTCCTTCAGATGTCGAGCTTGCTGATGTTCTCCGCCAGGAAAGGCTGCACGCGATCGGCGACGACCGCCTGGATGCTCTCCAGCCGCGATCCCATGATGCTCAACTCGCCCTCGGAGGTCTTCAGCTTCGCGTCGTTCTGCGAGAACTTGAAGAACAACACCTGCGTGATCGTGCGCTTGGCATCGATCGCCACCGCCAGCAGCTTGATGCTGATGGCCGGGTTGGCGCCAGCATCGGCATCGACAAAGCCGAACTGAAATTTCGCGCCGCTGGCATGCTGGCTGGCGCGATCGAAGACGGTGATCCAGGGGTTGCCCTTGTCCATCTCCTGCAGGCCCTTCAATACCGAGATGACCATCGACGCAGCGGCCACCGCCGGGCCCAGCATGCCCGTCAGCACCGGAATGATCGCGCTATGCACGCCGGCATCCATGTCGCTGACCTGCTTTTCCTCCAGGCTCATCGACTGCACGGTCCAGCCCACACCTTGAAGCACTTCGACATATTTGCGGTACCAAGCCATCAGGTCGGGCTGTTGCGCGGTGGCCTTGTTCGCGGCGAGCTGCGCCAGCAACAGACAGTCGGCGACTGCGGCGCGTTGCGCCGAAGCCACCTGGTTGCTGAACTCGGTCACCTGGGCGCCGACGGCGACAGCCTCCTGCTCTTCGCTGAAGATGACCGGGGCTGCCCTCTCCACGCTTTCCAGCTGCGGCGCCGGTTCGGGCAGGGCCAGTGACTGGACGAATTCGCGTGCGGCGGGTGTGCTCATGGGAGTGCCCTCGACTGCGGTTCTAGGGGCTTGATCATGCCTGTGCAATCTGTAAAAGTGAACCTGCAGGCGAGCCTTTGCTGTCCGTCAATCTAGGGGTACCAGCGCCATGCCATCGACCGCATTTCGATCCTTGTTACCCTTCATCGTGCGCTGGGAGGGTGGCTATGTGAACCATCCGAACGACCCCGGCGCCGTGCTCAGCTACGGCGACGCCGGCTACATGGCCCGGGTGCCCGACATCGGCCAGGATGCGGCCGAAGCGCAGTCCTGACGCGGCCTGGCAGCACTGACTGATCCGAAGACCATGCCGCGCAAGACAAAATCCTCGTCGACCCCGGTCGAGCCGTCCCCGCCAGTGCGCGAGCAAGACCGTCAGCGCGCGCGCGCCCAGGCGCTGCTGAAAACATTGCGGTCGGCGCCCAACGCAAAAGCCGTCAACGAAGCGCGCGCGCTGGTGCTGCAACTGCGCAACCTGCGCGACTTCGAACTGATGGGTCGGCTGGCCGAGGCGCTGTGCCGTATCGATCCCGCCGATGCGCGCACCCGCCGGCTGTATGCGCAGGGCCTGATCGAGACGGGGTCAGCCACCGCCGCCATCGACATGCTGCGCCAGTTGCTGGCGATGCTGCCGAAGCAACATGAAGAAGCGGTCGAAGCCTGGGGCCTGCTCGGCCGCGCGTACAAGCAGATCTTCTTCGACGCCGCCGATGCCAGCTCGACCGGCGCGCGCCTGGCGCTGACCGCAGCCGTGGAAGCCTACCGGCAACCCTACAAGGCCGAACCGAAGAAGAACACCTGGCATGGCGTGAACCTGCTGGCGCTGGTCAGCCGCGCGCGGCGCGAAGGCTGGAGCGAGATCGCGCCGCGGCTCGACACGGCGAAGCTCGCTGCGGAACTGCTGGCGAATCTGCGCGCTATGCCGGCGAAGGCGCGCGACGAGTGGTATCTGCCCACGTTGGCAGAAGTCACTTTGGGTCTGGGCCTGTCCACCGGCGATCTGAGGCCGGTCGAGAGCTTGCTGCGCGAATACCTCGGCGCCAAGGATGTGCAGGCCTTTCAGGTGGCCAGCACACTGCGCCAGTTCATCGAGGTCTGGGGGCTGGAGCAGTTGACCACCCGCACCCGCGGCGTGGCGCTGCAAGGCGCGGCCGGTGTGCAGCGTGCGCGCGGGCTGGTCGATGTGCTGCGTGCGCGCTTGTTGCAGCTGCCGGGCGGTGAGCTGGCGCTGCCGGCGCTGCAGGTGAGCCTGCCGCGGCCCGCGATCGGCCGCGGCGCGGCGGGTCGTGCCCGGGCTGCCGCGCCGCGTGCCGTGCCCACCGACAACAGCCAGCTCGAGGCGATCCTCGGCGTCGAGGGGCCACAAACCTTCGCCTGGTGGCGCGCCGGGGTCGAGGCGGCACGCTCGGTGGCGGTGGTGCGCCAGCGCCTGGGCAAACGGCTTGGTTCAGGATTCCTGGTGCGCGCCGGCGACTTCGGCCTGTTGCCGGCAGACGAACTGCTGCTGCTGACGAACTTCCACGTCATCAACGCCAAGGGTTCCGCGCCGGGCATCCGCCCCGAGGAGGCCGAAGTGGTGTTCGAAGCCGACGACCCGGGCAAGGCCTACGCGGTGCAGAGCCTGGTGTGGACTTCACCCGTCGATCAGCACGACGCCAGCCTGCTGCGCCTGCAAAGCCTGCCCTCCGGCATCCCGGCGCTGCCGGTCAGCAGCTTGCTGCCGAACCTGCCGGGCGCGGAAGTGACGAAGCGGCCGCGCGTCTACATCATCGGCTATCCCGGCGGGCGCGAACTGTCGTTCTCGTTCCAGGACAATGAACTGCTCGACCATGAGGGCCCATCCGCCGGGCAGCCGCAGATTCCGGGTGTCGTGCGCGTGCACTATCACGCCCCGACCGAAGGCGGCAACTCCGGCAGCCCGGTGTTCGAGGATTCAGGCTGGAAGGTGATCGCGCTGCACCACAAGGGCGGCAAGTTCGGCATGCCGCGGCTCAACGGACAGCCCGGAACCTATGCGGCCAACGAAGGCTTGGCGCTGGCTACGTTGGTGGCTGCGGTGAAGGCAACGGCCGGCTGACCCGGCCGCGCGACGTGCTGCCACGACCGCCTTCGCGAACGGCGCGGCAGGACCACCTTGGTATGCGCGCGTCATCTCGCCCACGTTCTTGTCGCGTTGCGTCCGAACGCCGCCGCACCCGCGAAGCGCGCCCGTGCGCCAAGCCGCCCTTCGATGCGCAAGGCCTCGTTCCATTTCGCCATGCGCTCGCCGCGCGCAAACGCGCCGACCTTCAACTGACCGACCTGCCAGCCAATCGCCAGGTGCACGATCGTCGTGTCCTCCGTTTCGCCGGAGCGCGCCGAGACAATTGCCCCGTAGCCGAGCGCGCGCGCTGCGTCCCAGCATTGCAGCGTCTCGGTCAGCGTGCCGCGCTGGTTGGGCTTGAGCAGCACGCTGTTCGCAGCGCCCGCCGCCGCAGCTTCGCGCAGCAGCTCGGCGCTTGAGACGAGTAAGTCGTCGCCGACGATCTGCAGCCCTTGCGGCGCGGCGCGCGTGAAGCGCGCAAAGCCCTCGGCGTCATCCTCGGCGAGCGGGTCTTCGATGCTCAGGACGGGGAAACGCTCGCACCAGCGCAGCAGCAGCTCGATCAGGCCGTCGCTGTCGAGCTCGCGCTGCTCCAACCCGAGCCGGTAGTGGCCGTCGCGGCCGAAGTCACTCGCCGCGATGTCGAGCGCAATGCCGACTTCCTCGCCGGGCACGAAGCCGGCGCTCTCGATCGCCGCGACGAGCGCTTCGAGCGCCTCCTCGTTCGTGTCGAACGCCGGCCACCAGCCGCCTTCGTCGGCCACGCCGGCCAGCGCACC
>JBDTSN010000020.1:0-11492 GCA_039931145.1 Burkholderiales bacterium
CTCCTCCTTTACTTCGCTACGCAATACGCCCCACCGACCCGATCGGTCGGTGGCGTGCCGAAGCGACGCTGTTCGAGCTGCAAGTGGCTCCCCAGGTCAACCCATGCGCTCAACTGGTTGGTAGAGTTCCAAACTTTGCGTTCGAAATGGGACGAAAACTTGCGACTTGCTGCAAAGTTTCGCCTCGACCGACAGGTTGGACCTCATGCGAAGACCAGTCCTTTCACAAACGCGTACGTAAGTACGGCAACGGCACCAAGTGCACCAATGAGGCAGACAGCAACTGCTCCAGCCCAAACGACCATGAACGGGCCGAGCCTCTCCTTCTGCACAAGTTCGAGACCCTCGAGTGCGCGTAGGAGTTTCTGAGGATCACTTCGGGTTGTCGGTTCATTGAGAACCTTGAACTTCGCCATGAACGCGCGCGTGATGAGGATCATCTTGACTACTTCGAACATCACGAACGTCAGCAGCGACACCATGATCAGCAATGCTGACCACAATGTCTGCTCCTTCGTAAGGTGTTCGCGCGTAAGCTGCCAGATGCCAAAGAGGCCCGCATAGCCCCCAAAGATGATGACGGTGGTATAGGTGGCCGCTTTGTCATATGCAACGGACACCAACTTCTCGTTTGCCTCGGCGATCTGGTTAGCCAAGCGCTCCTGTTCTTGCTTTGCAGCCGCCTGTAGAAGTTCAGCAAGAGTGGATGCCGGCATGCTCGTTCCTTGAGGTCAAACGTGTTTTAGGGATCGATTCCGCGTCATAGCTCGGCCGCGTGATGCAAATTCACGTCGCCAATTCGGCGGCAGAAGCAGAGCAGGCCGCAACCGGAGCGCTTCCCCCGTTTGGAATAACGCGAGGGTCTGACTGCACCGAGCCACATCCTACGTGTCTCCCATCATCGTCGATGACTTTGCCGCAGAGTTCGCGCTCCGGCGCAGCGATCACTCACGCCACGATTCCGGCTCACGACTGACTCACGCCGAAGGAGCGGCAGCAAACTCCTCCAACCAGCGCAACACCTGCGCCGTCGTCTCGTCCGGTCGCTCGAACGGAAAGAGGTGCGAACCCTCGACGAAGCTCATGCGCCCGTGCGTCAGTGCGCGCGTCGTGCGCAGGCCGACTTGGCGGTTCTCGGTGGAGTTCGTGCCGCCGATGAAAGCGAGCGGGCAGCGCAGCGGATGGCGGCGCAGCAGGGCTGTCAGGTGGTGCGCCAAGGTGTTGTAGATCCGGGTTTCGATCTCGCGCCGGAAGACGAGGCGGTGGCTGGCGCCTTGCGTCTCGCCGACAGCTTGCACGCCGCACGCGATGTAGTCGCGCAGCACGCCGGGCGCCCAGCGCGCGAAGGCGGGTTTGGCGGCGAAGTGTGCGTAGGCGGCGTCCGCGCTCGGCCAGTGCTCGCGCCTGCGTTGCGAAACATGCCCGGGTGACAGGCGCTTGACGAGGCCGGTCGCCTTCGCGAAGCGCATCGTCTGCGAAATCATGCCGCCGAGGATCGGCGAGTCGAGCAGCACCACGCCGCGCGCCAGGTCCGGCCGGCGCGATGCGGCGAGCAGGCTCAAGTAACCGCCGAGCGAATGGCCGATGAGGTACGACGGCGTGCGCGCCTCGTTGACGATGCAGTCGATCAACTGGTCGCGCAGGTGCGGCCAGTTGCTGGTGACCGGGTAGCGCGGGTCGTGGCCGAACTTCTCGACCGCGCAGACGCGGTAGCCGGCCGCGCGCCAGGCTTCGAACAGGACGCGGTAGGTGCCGGCCGGGAAGCCGTTGGCGTGCGCAAAGATGATTGTGGGCAGGGCTGGCATCAGCTTCAATTCGTTATGCCACGCGCAGGCGCCACCGCCGGTAGGGCACCGAGCCTGCCGCGCGACCGCGTGTGCCCGACCGGCCAGCCCGCCGCGACCAGACCCCTCATGTGAGGGATAGACCGTCCGCGCTGCTGGGCGTCAAATAGCATGCGAATTTCGCAAGGTTTCGGCGCTCAATTCGTGCGCAAGCCGGGGCAAGCAAATTCTACGGTTGCGGAGTCGCACTGGCCACCGCATGAAGTTCATCGCCCCCTGGGCATTGAAGGAGACCTCATGAAGAAGAACGTCATGGTTGCAGCGGTTTCGGGCGTCGTAATGATGCAATCCGCGCTCGCCGCATTGGTTACCGACCCTAACGATCCGCGGACATGGCAGGGTGCGTCTGTGGGCACCTTCGCAAACCTCTACTACGGCGCCGACACCCTGGCCAACCGTCAATTGGTAGTCGACAACAAGTTGCTCGACGACAGCATCTTCGATACGACCGGCTTTGTCGGTTCGACGATGATTCAGGCGACGGGTGTTGGCAGCACTGGCACCTCGACCGATATCACAGGTACCGGAAGCTACGGCTACTTCGCGCCGTGTGCGTGCGGAGGGGTACTAGATGCCGGTAGCGGCATCGACACCCACTGGCTGCAAACCGACAATGTGATCGGCCATTCCATCTGGGATCTTGGCTTCGATGCCACCAAGGCGGCAGTGTTCAACACGATTGACCACGGGCCGTTGCCCCAAGAGGCGATCGAGTCCACCGTCTATCTGTCGAATGACAAGGTGACATGGACGCAGGCGGTCGTTGAGCGCGTTTGGCTCGAAGGTTTCCAGGCAAACACAGGCATCTTGTGGGATGGCTTCGTCTACGCAGTCGGCACCGGCAGCAGCAATACGTTTCGCTACGCTTCAGTGATCTGGGGTGGCCCGGGAGCATTGATCGCCGATGGCGACAACGAAATCAACGGCATCATGGGTCTGAAGTCCGATTACACGCCCCCCGTGCCCGAGCCGTCGACCTATGCGCTCATGTTGGCCGGGCTGGCTGCAATGCTGGGTTTGGCGCGCAGGCGGCGTACCGGCTGAAGTGATCGCAAGTCGGCGGCGACTGGCACCTCAGGCGATCTATTCCACTGGGGGAACGATCTTGCGTATCGATTGCGAGATCGACAGTTCGCCGGCCGAAAGCACCACCATGAAGCGGTCGCCCGGGTGCTTGTAGATGATCATCTTCTGGATCCGGTAGAGCCCGGCGAGGATGCGCGTGTCAGAGAAGACGATGCTTCCGGCGTCCAGCCGGATGCCGATGAATTCGATCATGGCTTGCCTTCTTCTTGCAGCGCCTTGAGCCGGTAGAGCGCAGCGAGTGCGTCGCGCGGTGCGAGCGTGTCGGGGTCGATCGCGGTGAGCGCTTCCTCGAGCACTGTTGCGGCCGTTGCGGCGGCAGCGGCAGGCGCATCCTGTGCTGGGGCCGCTGCGAAGAGATCGATCTGCGCATCGCCCGCGAGCTGCTGCGCTTCGAGCGCATCGAGCGTCGCGCGCGCCTGGCGCACGAGACTTGCCGGCATCCCGGCCAGGCGGGCGACTTGCACGCCGTAACTGCGGCTCGCCGGGCCCGGCTGGATCTCGTGCAGGAAGACGATGTCGTCGCCCTGCCTTCCATGCGTTTCGGTCGCCGACACGTGCACGTTCAGCGCGCGGTCGTGCTTGAGCGGGAACGCAGTGAGCTCGAAGTAGTGCGTCGCGAAGAGCGTGAAGGCGCGGTTGCGGTCGTGCAGGTGGCTCGCGATCGCACCGGCGAGCGCGAGGCCGTCGAAGGTCGATGTGCCGCGGCCGATCTCGTCCATCAGCACGAGCGATTGATCGGTCGCGGCGTGAATGATCGCCGCCGCTTCGGTCATCTCGACCATGAAGGTCGATTGCGCATTTGCGAGGTCGTCGGCGGCGCCAATGCGGGTGTGGATTGCGTCGAGCGGCCCGAGCCGGCAGGCGCTCGCCGGCACGTAGGAGCCGATCGAGGCGAGCAGCGCGATGAGCGCGACCTGGCGCATGAAGGTTGATTTGCCGCCCATGTTCGGGCCGGTGATGATGAGCATGCGTCGCGTCGCGTCGAGCCGGCAGTCGTTGGCGATGAAGGCGCCGGCACCCGTTTCACGCAGCCGCGCTTCGACGACCGGGTGGCGGCCGGCGTCGATTTCGATGCACGGCATGGCGACGAATTCGGGGCGGCACCAGGAGAGCGTCGCGGCGCGCTCGGCGAGTGCGGCCAGGGCGTCGAGTGCGGCAAGCGATCGGGCGAGCGCCGAGAGCGGTTCGATCTGCGCTTGCAACGCATCGATCACCTGTTCGTAGAGCATCTTCTCGCGTGCGAGCGCGCGCTCCTGCGCCGACAGCGCCTTGTCCTCGAAGGTCTTGAGCTCGGGCGTGATGAAGCGCTCGGCGTTCTTCAGCGTCTGGCGGCGCTGGTAGTCGGCCGGTACCTTGTCGGCGTGGCTTTGCGTGACTTCGATGTAGAACCCGTGCACCTTGTTGAACTGCACGCGCAGGTTCGGGATTGCGGTGCGCGTGCGCTCGCGCGCTTCGAGCTCGAGCAGGAAGGCGTCACAGTTCTCGCTGATCGCGCGCAGTTCGTCGAGCTCGGCGTCGAAGCCGGTCCCGATCACGCCGCCGTCGCGTAGTTGCACGGCGGGTTCGTCGGCGATCGCGCGTGCAAGCAATGCGGCAATCTCGGGCGGCGGGGCGAGTGCGTGGGTGAGTTCGGTGAGGAGGTCGAGTGCCGGATCGGCTGTCAAATTGACTGCGACGGCTTCTGCCGCATCGCCACTCATGGGCGAACCTGTGTCGCCGATCGGCACGCAGGTCCGCAGCGCGGGCAGCGATTCGAGCGTCGCGCGCAGGCCGGCAAGCTCGCGCGGGCGCACCTGGCGCAGCGCGACGCGCGTGGTGATGCGCTCGACGTCGCTCACGCCGCGAAGCGCAGTGCGCAGTGGCTCGAAGCCGGTTTCGATGAGCGTGCCGATGGCAGCGTGACGGCGGCGCGCGGTGCCGCGATCGCGCTGCGGACGCGTCAGCCAAACGCGCAGCGCGCGGCTGCCCATGCCGCTCGCGCAGGTGTCGAGCAGCGAAAGCAGCGTCGGCGCACTCTCACCGCGCAGCGTCTGCACAAGTTCCAGGTTGCGGTGTGTCGCCGGTGGCAGGTCGATCAGCTCGCTTGCGCGTTCGACCTGCAGGTGGCGCACATGGCCGAGCGCCTGGCCTTGCGTGTGCTCGGCGTAGCTCAGCAGCGCGGCGGCAGCGGCGTGCGCCGCGCTCATCGCCTCCGCGTTGAAACCGGCGAGGCTGGCGACGCGCAATTGCTCGCACAGCTTGCGTGCGCCGAGCGCGGCGTCGAACTGCCACGCCGGACGGTGCGTCACGCTCGTGATGATTTGCTGCAACACACTCGGCGCGCTGTCGCGATCGACGAGCGTTTCGGCCGGTGCAAGGCGCGCAAGCCAGGCGGCGAGTTCGCTTTCGCTGCACTCGCTCAAACCGAGTTGCCCGCTCGCAAGTGCGAGCCACGCGAGGCCCCAGGTTGTGCCGTGCGCGGACTTCTGCGGCGCGATCGAGAGCAGCAGCGCGTCGCTCTTGTCGGCGAGCAGCGCGCTGTCGGTCAGCGTGCCGGGCGTGACGACGCGCACCACCTTGCGCTCGACGGGACCCTTCGCTGTGGCGACATCGCCCACCTGCTCGCAGATCGCAACTGCAATACCTTGCTTGACGAGTTTTGCGAGATAGGCCTCGAGTGCATGCACCGGTACGCCCGCCATCGCGATCGGCTCGCCGGCCGATTGGCCGCGGCTCGTGAGCGTGATGTCGAGCAGCCCGGCCGCGCGCCGCGCGTCGTCGAAGAAGAGCTCGTAGAAGTCGCCCATGCGATAGAGCAAGAGCGTGTCGGCGAACTCTGCTTTGATGCGCAAATATTGGCGCATCATCGGCGTGTGGGCGGAGAAGTCGGCGCCGCTCATCGCACTTCGCCTCGCGCCGCGGCCCGGTTGCGGGCGGACATGTCAGTACCGCCCGGCCGCCCGAAGGTACTGACGCGCCCCTCGGGGGCAGCGAGCGAAGTGAGCTTGGGGTCGTTTCATTTCAGTACCGCCCGGCCGCCCGAAGGTACTGACGCGCCCAAGGGCCACACAGTGGCCCGTTCGGGGCCATGGGGCAGCAAACGAAGTGAGCTTGGGACAGTTTCATTTCAACGCAGGTCTGACTTGCGTATGCGTACCGGAGCAGGGGCGGACTTCTCGTCAGCCGCTGTGTCCTGGCCGAGCGCGTCGGCGAGCGCGTTCTCGGGTGTCAACGCCGTCACCTGATCGGCCGCAGCGACTGCAACGGGTGTCGTTACTGCGCGCGCATCGATTACGCCGGTGTGGGGCGCGAGGATCGAGACGAGTTGCGCATACACCTTCGGGTTGCCCGCGACCACCTCGCGCTGATAAAGGTAGTCCGCGTCGCCGGTGAAGTTGCCGACCAGGCCACCCGCCTCGGTGATCATTAGCGAGCCAGCGGCGACGTCCCACGGGCTGAGCCCGGTCTCGAAGAAGCCGTCGTAGTAGCCGGCGGCGACGTAGCACAGATCGAGCGCGGCGGCGCCCGGGCGGCGCATGCCGGCGCAGCTTTGCATCACGCTCTCGAAGATCTGCATGTAGCGCTGGAAGTTGTCGCCCTTGCGAAACGGAAAGCCGGTGCCGATCAGCGACTCGGCGAGTCGTAATCGCTTCGAGACGCGCAGCCGCTTGTCGTTCAAGAAAGCGCCGCGACCCTTCGAGGCGAAGTAGAGGTCGTTGCGCGTCGGGTCGTAGACGACCGCCTGCTGCACCTGGCCGCGGTGTGCGAGCGCGATCGACACTGCATAGACCGGCAGGCCGTGGATGAAGTTCGTCGTGCCATCGAGCGGATCGATGATCCAGAGGTACTCGCTGTCCTTCGCGCCGCGCGCGCGGCCCGATTCTTCGGCGAGGATGCCGTGGCCGGGGTAGGCGGCGAGCAGGGTGTCGATGATGATGCGCTCGGCCGCCTGATCGACCTCGGTGACAAAGTCGTTTGGCGCCTTGGTGTTCACCTTCAGCAGGTCGAGGTCCATCGACGCCCGGTTGATCAGCGCGCCGGCGGCGCGTGCCGCTTTGACGGCAATGTTGAGCATCGGGTGCAGCGCTTGCGCCATGGAGTACCTGTCTGGATCGAGTGAGGGGTGGGCCGACGAGATGAAAGAGCGTGTCGAGCGAATGCAATGCTCGCGCGGTGCGACGCGGTGCGACGCGGTGCGACGCTAAAGCATCGCTGCCGATAATTGCGATTTTACGCAGCCACGATGCACGAGCCGACCGACATGCACGAGCCGACCGACCCGACGCGCTTCATCCTGCTCGGCACCAGCCATCCGGGCAACGTGGGCGCTGCCGCGCGGGCGATGAAGGTCATGGGCTTTGCCGATCTGGTGCTGGTCGCACCGCGCGATGCGGGCATCGCCTCACACCCGCAGGCGTACGCGATGGCGAGTGGTGCGACCGACATCCTCGATCGCACGCGCGTCGTCGCGACGCTTGCCGAAGCGCTCGACGGTGTGAGCTGGATCGGCGCGACGGCGATGACGCCGCGCGACTTCGGGCCGCCGACACATGCGCCGCGCGACATTTTCCCCGTCCTTGCAGCAAGCGGCGAGCGCGTCGCGTTCCTGTTTGGCTCCGAGCGCTTCGGCATGAGCAATGACGATGTCTATCGCTGCCACGCCGCCTTGAGCATTCCGACCGATCCGGCCTACGGTTCACTCAACCTCGCGCAGGCGGTGCAACTCATCGCCTACGACTGGCGCCAGGCGCTTGGTGGCTTTGCGGTGCACGCGCGAACTATCGATCCCGATCTTGCGAGCGCGGCGCAGGTGCAAGGGATGCTTGAACATTGGCAGCGAGCGCTGGTCGCCCTCGACTTCCTCGACCCCGATGCGCCGCGCAAGTTGATGCCGCGCTTGAATCAGCTTGTGAACCGCGCGCAGCTCACGACCGAAGAGATCAACATCCTGCGCGGCATTGCGCGCGCGATGCAGGATCGCGACTGATTCTGTGTCGAAGCGGTAACTGTTCACGCCTTTTACACGCCCATCCAAGGGGGTCCCCCGCGGTCACGGGGTCGTGCTCGAAGGCGATCGCACCTAGCATTCCTTCATCGCACGGCGGCTGGTTGGCAGTCACCGGCGAATGCCAAGGAGAAGCAACTACATGAATGCATTCAAGCTCGCCCTGATCGCATCGGCGGCCCTCTGCGCGATGCAGGCCCAGGCCTACACCGCCACGCTCACCACGGGCCCGACGAGCGCCGTCGCCGGCGTCACGACCGAGGACTTTGAGGGCGCGCCCGTATTCGCTCGCGCCGGTGCTTGGGACTTCTACGATTCCACCTCAGCCGGTGCGTCCCTGACCGGTGACGGGATCTACCTTATTGGCGGGATCTCGGCGCAGCCGCAAAAGGGCGCCATCTCCGCGGACGACACTTGGGCCTCAGTGGCTGGCGGCGCCGCGGCTGAACTCGCGTTCGGGCCGGGCACCAGCTATGTCGGCTTCCTCTGGGGTTCGGTGGACACCTACAACACCGTCACGTTCTATGACGGCGCATCCGTAATCGCCAGCTTCGTCGGCGGCCCAGGGGGACTTGGCGTCAACCAAGTACCCGTCGGCAACGGCGACCAAGCGGATTCGCAGTACCTGAACTTCTGGTCGCCTTCGATCACCCGGGTCACGTTCGCGTCGAGCAGTAACGCATTCGAGATCGACAACGTGTCGGCCGTGCCCGAGCCCGAGACGTACGCGCTGATGCTCGCCGGCCTGGCTGCCGTCGGCTTTGTTGCCCGGCGTCGCCGCGCGGCCTGATCGGCTCCGCGTGACCCACGAGATGGCCCCTGCGGGGGCCATCTTTCGTTGTCGGCAAGCCTCGGTGTGCATGGCCGGCACAGGTGCGGGACTAAACTCGAAGCAAGCCGACAAGTGCCCAGCTGCCATGTTCCGACGCCTGCGAGAAGACATCGATTGCATCCTTGAGCGCGACCCCGCGGCACGCAGCCGCTGGGAAGTGCTGACGTGCTATCCGGGGCTGCACGCGCTCGGCATGTACCGGGTGGCGCACTGGTTCTGGACGCATGGTCTGTACTGGCTCGGCCGCTTCATCTCGAACGTTGCGCGCTTCCTGACGGGCATCGAGATTCACCCCGGCGCGACCATCGGGCGGCGCGTCTTCATCGATCACGGCATGGGCGTGGTGGTTGGCGAGACGGCAGAGATCGGCGACGAATGCACGATCTACCAGGGCGTGACGCTCGGCGGCACGTCGCTCGCGAAAGGCGCGAAGCGCCACCCGACGCTCGGCCGCGGCGTGATCGTGGGCGCCAATTCGCAGGTGCTCGGCGGCTTCACTGTGGGCGAGGGCGCGCGCATCGGGTCGAGTGCGGTTGTCGTGAAGCCGGTGCCGCCGGGCGCGACGGCGGTCGGCAATCCGGCGCGCATCCTGCTTGCCGAGGGCGATGCGAAGCGCGAGGCGGCCGCAGCCAACATGGGCTTTTCGGCCTACGGCGTGACGCAGGGCGATGACCCCGTGTCGCAGGCGATGAAGGGCCTGATCGACAACGCTGCCGGGCACGAGCACCAGATCGCACTGCTGTGGCAGGCGGTTACGCAGTTGTCGGGCTCGAAGCCCCCGCCCGATTGCGTGCCGAAGGATGCGCAGCAGAAGGAAAAGTTCGACGCCGAGCGGCTGAGCCAGTTGATGAAGTGATCAACCGGCGCTCCGGTAGAGCGCCCTGCATCCGAGCGCGTCGATCGACGCGCAGTTCAGATCCCGGCGCGAGGCGCTCGCTGTGCTGATTTGGGGCGAAACGCCTTGCAGGCTGCGTCGTCAGTTTCGATGTACGGGCCGCCGATCAGGTCGATGCAATAGGGCACGGCGGCGAAGATGCCGCGCACCGGCGGCTGCGCCGCGGGCAGGCCTTCGAGCGTCTCGGCGATCGCCTTCGGCTGCCCGGGCAGATTGATGATCAAAGCCTTGGCGCGGATCACGGCGACCTGGCGTGACAGGATCGCGGTTGGCACGAAGGCAAGGCTGATGTTTCGCATCTGCTCGCCGAAGCCGGGCATCTGCTTGTGCGCGACGGCAAGCGTTGCCTCGGGCGTCACGTCGCGCGGTGCGGGGCCGGTGCCGCCGGTCGTCAACACGAGGTTGCAATGGGCGTCGTCGACGAGCTCGCACAGCGTCGCACTGATCCCGGCCTCGTCGTCCGGGATCAGTCGCGGCTCCCAATCTATCGGGTTGCGGATCGCGCGCGTGAGCCAAGCTTGAAGCGCAGGCAAGCCCTGGTCGGCATAGACGCCGCTCGATGCACGATCGCTGATCGAGACGATGCCGATGCGCACGCTGTCCATGGAGTCCGCCACGTCAATCCTTCGCTGGCGTCTGGGCCTGTTTGATGAATCGGAACAGCTCACGATAGGCACGCCCGCTGCGCTGCTCGGGCAATGCGGCGGCGTCCTTGCGCGCGGCGCGAACGAGGCTGCGCAACTGTTGCAGGTCGCTGCCCGGATGGGCCGCGGCCCAGGCGTTTAGAGCGTTGTCGCTCGCGATCAGATCGGCGCGCCAGCGTTCGGCTTGATGCAGCGCGAGCGCATCTTGCGCGCTCCCGAGCTGCAATGCGGCAACCGCCTCGCGAATCGGCTCCGGGTCGGTGCCGCGCATCAGCTTGCCGATGAACTGCATCTGGCGGCGTCGCCCCTCGTGCGAGCGGGTGCGCCGAAATTCGTCGATTGCCGAGCGCAGCGTCTCCGACAGCGGCAGCGCGGCGATGCGGTCGTCGGGCAGCGCGACGAGCGCTTCGCCCAGATCCTGCAACTCGTGCATCGCCTTCTTCAGCTGCGTCTTGCTCGGGCGCAGCAATGCTTCCGACACATCGGTCGGATGCTCCTGGGCGTTCGCTCGCGGCACGGTCATGAATGAGGGGAGGGCAGATGCGTGGCTATCATAGCGGGCGCCTCTTCATGCTTCGAACCCGACAACGCCTTCATGCCAAGCAAATCGTCCAACGCCTCACCCGGTACGCCGCACGGTTTCTCGTACACACGCGCCACATTCCAGCAACTGGTTGAAGATGCGTTGTCGCTGGCGCGCCGGCTCGGTGCGAGTGACGCCGGCGCCGAGGTCTCCGAAGGCGCCGGGCTGTCGGTGTCGGTGCGCAAGGGCGAGATCGAGAACGTCGAGCGCAACCGCGACAAGTCGATTGGCGTCAGCGTTTACGCGGGCCAGCGTCGCGGCAACGCGAGCACGTCAGACTTCTCCCGCGCGGCGCTTGAGCAGACGGTGCGCGCGGCCTACGACATCGCGCGCTTCACCGCAGAAGATCCCGCCGCGGGCCTGCCCGACGCGACCGATCTTGCGACCGGCGATGCAGCGACGCGCGACCTGGACCTCTTTCACCCCTGGCTGATCGACGCCGAACAGGCGGCCGAGATTGCCCGCCGATGCGAGGGCGCGGCGTTCGCGACCGACCCGCGCATCACGAACTCGGAAGGCGCCGGCGTGTCGGCGCAGCAGTCGCATTTCTTCGCCGGCAACAGCCGCGGATTCCACGGCGGCTACGCGAGCTCGCGCCACTCGTTGTCGGTCGCACCGATCGCG